>CAZJUB010000012.1:0-45686 GCA_964549075.1 uncultured archaeon
AAATAATGATATTTTAAAAGGAAATTTAGAGAAAATATACATAGTTTTTTATAGATTTTTAATGAATTTCCAACATAAAACAAATTAGAGTTTTCTTTTGAAATTTTCTCGAAATATTCTCTTACTACTATTGTATCACTATTTCCATGTGTAAAGAAAATTGGTTTATTTAGCTTTGTAAGTATTTTGAAAATTTTTTTTGCTGTTTTTATTTGAAAAGATGTGAACTTATCCAGGTATTTCGAGTAGACTAATTCAGTATATCTTTCTCTAGAAATTCTTTTTGTTTCAAAAATTGATTTAATGATTAAGGAGTATGAAATTGTTCCTGTGATGTCTCCAGTAATGAAAATTGTTTGACATTGTTTCAGTTTATTTTTAATTCTTTTTAGATTAAGAATACAACCATGTAAGTCTCCCAATATTGCATATTTCACTAAATATCACCAAACAATGGACCTGCTTCTGTTTCAATTAATTGAACAAGTTTTCTACTTGTAATTTGATCTCCAATCCAGTTAACTTCAATATCGAAAAATCTGTCTTCTTTCAGTGGTGGTATCTTTTGTCTAATAAAGGAATAAATCTTATTCAATCCTTCAGATATAGTTCTATCTTTGTTAAATTTCAAAGCTTGGCATGCAGTATAAATCTCTACTGCTATCATTTTCGATACATTGTTTACAATTTTGTAAGCTTTTTTACTTGCAGTTAATCCCATAGAAACATGATCTTCTTGATTTGCTGATACAGATGTATTATCTATAGATGCTGGTGACGCAAGAACTTTGTTTTCAGCAGATATGGCTGTGTCAGCATACTGAAGGATCATCAATCCAGAGTTCAATCCAGGGTGTTCAGACAAAAATGGTGGGAGATCAGATATAGAAGCGTCAAGTAGTAAATTAACTCTTCTTTCTGAAATATTACCAAGTTCAGTCATTGCTATTGCTAAATAATCCATAGTAAGACCAATGGGTTCTCCATGAAAGTTTCCACCAGAAGCAACAATAGAACAATCTAAATCAATTAGTGGATTGTCAGTTGTAGAATTAATTTCTATTTCTACTAAGTTCTTGCAGTGGATTATCGCATCTAAAACAGCACCGTGAACTTGAGGAGAACACCTGATAGAATAGGGATCTTGAATTCTTTTTGGAGGATTTTTCATTAAATCACTTCCTTCGAGAATTTTCATGAGAGCTTTAGCAAATTCCTTCTGTCCTTGATGGGGTCTTAAATTCATTATAAAAGCTGAAAATGCTTCAATATTCCCATTAAAAGCTTCAAGCATTAAACCTACTGAGATTACTGAATTTCTCAAAACATTTAGAGCATCATACACGGTGTGAGCAGCGTAAGATGTGAGAACATGAGTTCCGTTGATTAATGATAATCCTTCTTTGGCACTTAATTCTAAAGGTGTTAGTTCTAATTGTTTAAGAATTTCAGAACCTTTGAGTATTGTATTCTTATATTTAGCTTCACCTTCACCAATGAGCATTCTAGCAATGTAAGCAAGAGGGGATAAATCACCAGACGCACCCAAAGAGCCAATACTTGGAACAAGAGGTATTACTCTATTATTAATAAGCTTCTCTAGCATTTCTACAACTTTTAAACGTATTCCACTTCCCCCTCTACAAAATGAGTTAATTTCAATTACCATGGCTCCTAATACAACCTCATCTGGAATGTGTGAACCAAAACCTATACTGTGCGACTTGATTAGATTTTTCTGAAGAACTCCTCTTTCAGCTGGAGATATAACTGTATCAGAAAGTTTACCGAATCCTGTTGATACTCCATAAATTACTTCATTATTTGCAAGTTTCTCTTCAATAATTTTTCTAGATTTTTTAATTCTCTCTTTCCCTTCTTTACTGATTCTAATTTCTCTTCCAGAACGAGTAATATCTATTAAATCTTGGATATTCAAAGAATTACCATCTAAAACTATTGCTTTCTGGCTCATGACTCTCTGATTCTTTTTGATTCTTACTTATTTATCCATTATGATTTTTGTTAATTGATAGATAAAGGTCAGTACAACATCGCACCTTGTAAGACCTGCGTTCAACAGGTTACTACTCATGAGAATGCTGCTTTAAATATTGCTTCCCTCCAAGATAGTCCTCTTCCTTCTAATCCTTTCCCCTCAACGCACGTGAGGGGACAACCTTAAACGACAGCTAAATTCCTTCTTGCAAGTTTAGCTAAGTTTCATAACGTGCATGGACAAATATTTTAAACATAATAATGAAAGGATTATAAAAATAGATGTGAGATTAAAAAATGACATATGTTATTACAGGTAAAGGATTAACAATTGAGGATGTAGTAAGAGTTGCCCGTTATAACGAAAAGGTAGAAATCCATCCTGATGCTATGGAAAAAATGAGAAAATGCAGAGAAATGCTCGAAGAGAAGATTGAAGCAAAGGAAACTATGTACGGAATTACCACAGGTATCGGTGAATTTTCTGAAGTCGTTTTAACAGATGAGGAAGTTTTACAATTCCAGAAGTATCTAATTTATAATCATGCAGCTGGGATAGGAGAAGCTGCACCTTTAGAACATGTTAGAGCTGCAATGCTTGGACGTGTAAATGTACTAGCTAACGGATATTCAGGAAATAGACCTATAATTGCTGAAACTTATGTTGAAATGCTAAATAAAGGTGTAACCCCTGAAGTTTGTCGTAAAGGTTCAGTAGGTGCTTCTGGTGATTTAGCTCCTATGTCTCAACTCGCTCTTTTGTTAATGGGTGAAGGTCGAGCGTTTTACAAAGGTGAGCTTTTACCTGGTAAAGAAGCAATGGAGAAAGCTGGTATTAAAATTCCAGGATTAAAAGCAAGAGATGGTTTAGCTGCAATCAATGGGTCTAATCTTCTTACAGCAATGAGTGCTATTTTCTTATATGATGCTGAGCGTTTCATGAAACATGCAGAAATTGCATGTGCGATGACAATTGAAGCTTTAATGGGAAATATGAAACCTTATACTCCTAAACTCCATGAAATCAGAGGTTTTCCTGGAGCTGTAAGATGTGCTAAAGCTCTCTCCAAACTTTTCAAAGGAGGAGATCTTTATGAAGGCAAGCTAAAAGTAAAGGTTCAAGATGCCTATTCAATGCGTTCTGCTCCACAAGTATTAGGTGCTGCACATGACACCTTGGCTTGGGCTCGTTCTCAAGTTGAGATAGAATTAAATGGTGTTGGAGATAATCCTGTCTTCTTTACAGATGAAAAGCTGACATTAACTGGCGCTAATTTTCAAGGAACTCCTGTTTCTTTGCCTATGGACATAGCTGGTGCCGCTATCACTATGGTCTGTGTTATGTCTGAAAGAAGAATGAATAGACTGAATCATCCAGCATTAAGTGTTGGATTACCCCCATTCTTATCTAAACATGCTGGATTAATGTCTGGATTAATGCTAAGTCAGTATACTGCTGATATGCAAATAGTAGAAATGAGAATTCTATCAATGCCTGCAAGTATTCAATCTATACCCGCAGCTGCTGATCAAGAAGACTTTGTTTCTATGGGGATGAATACAGCACTTAAGAATTTCCAAATTCTTGACAATGCCTATGGTGTTTTGGGTATCGAATTTATGGCAGCTGCTCAAGCTTTAGATTACAGGGAATTCAAATTTGGTGATGGTGTAACTAAAGCAAAAGAAGTAATTCGAAGACATGTTGAATTCTTAGATATAGATAGGCCCTTATTTGATGATCATAATGCCATGAAAGCTTTAGTCAAGTCTTGTGAGATTCTAGAAGAAGTCGAAAAAGAAATTGGAAGTTTAAATTAATCTTTTGATGTTTAACAAGAAGGAATGTTCAAACCTCCTTCTTCTTACTATTTTTACAAACATAAGTTTAAAAATATCAATTTAGCCTAAAATATGAGAATAATGCAAGATAATACAGAAAAAGAAGGTATCGTTATATCGAATGCTTCAGAGTTATTTCTAGGTCCTGTATCAAAATATGAACCTGTTTATTCAAATGAAAAAACTGATGCTGTTGTTATCAAAAGTGGAATAATTGAAGCAATAGGTGAAACTTCAACCATTTTAGCAAATTATTCAAAGTATGATTATACAGTTATTGATTGTAAAGGAAAACAAGCAGTGTGTCCTGGTTTTGTGGATTCACACACTCATCTTGTATTTGCTGGTGATAGAGCTCATGAATTAAGAATGAAACTACAAGGTAAGTCGTATTTAGAAATTGCTGAAAGTGGGGGGGGTATTTTGTTTTCTGTTACTAAAACACGCGAAGCTTCTGCATTAGAGCTTGAAAAACTTGCTTTGCAACGTTTAGATGAAATGCTCTTACATGGAACCACAACTATTGAAGCAAAATCTGGTTACGGATTAGATGCAGAAAGCGAAATAAAGATTTTAGAAGTAATTCAAAATATAAATGAAAAACATCCTATTGATATTATACCAACATTTCTTGGATGCCACATTACTCCTAAGGATTTTCTTGGAAATCAATTAGAGTATATTGATAGTATGATACAATTACTACCACAAATAAAATCTAGAAATTTAGCTGAATTTGTTGATATATGGACAGATAGAGGTGCTTTTTCTGTAGAAGAATCAACAATGTATTTAGAACAAGCAAAGGGGATGGGATTCAAGCTAAGGGTACATGCTGATGAACTAGAAAACGCTGGAGCAACAATTATGGCTGCAAATGTTGGTGCTGTTTCAGCAGATCATTTATTACTGTCTGAAGCTGTTTCTGCCAGCGCCATGGCAGAAGCTAATGTCGTAGCGAATCTTTTACCAGCAACACCTTTTGTATTAATGTCTAAAAAATATGCTAATTATCAGATGTTTAAAGATGCTGGAGTAACTGTAGCTTTGTCATCTGATTTCAATCCTAATTGCTATGTCTTAGATATGCAAACAGTTATTGCTTTGGGGTGTTTTATGATGAAGATGCTTCCTGAAGAAGCGATGATAGCTTCTACTTATGGTGGAGCTGTGTCTCTTAATAGAGAACATGAAATTGGATCAATTGATTTAGGTAAAAAAGCAGATATTCAAATTCTAAATGTACCAACAATTGATTCCATTCCTTATAGATTTGGTGTAAATCATGTCAACACTTTAATCAAGGATGGTAAAATTATGATAAAAAATGGTCAAAAAATCTGACTGATTTTTCACATAAAAGGGGAGATAAACAGAGATACACTTAACAAAATAGAAAATGTTAAGCAAGTTAAAATTGTCAATCCAGAAGCTGGGATCATAGCAAGGTAATTATCATAATTTTTTATTGCGTTAAGCATAGCTTTTATTGGTAAAGGCAAAGATAAGAGAACAATCAGACTCAAAATTGGTAGTATCTGTAAAATTACAAAAAGAATAAGTAACACATAGGTTAAAACCAAGAAGAAAATATAAACAAAAGTACTTCGTTTTTTACCTAAAATTACTACCCAATTCTTTTTCTTTTTTGCTTTATCTGATTCATAGTCTGGAAATTGATTGATAAATAAAATTAGGAAAATTAATAATCCAATTAATGTTGAAACAAATAAAGGTCTCCAACTGAAAACCTCATTTTGAACATAATAAGAACCAAATACAATTGCTGGTCCAAAGCTCAGAAAAATAGCTAGTTCGCCTAAACCATAGTATACTAATTTAAAAGGAATTCCTACGTAAAAAATACCAAGAAAGACACCTGCAATTCCGATATATAGTATTATATTTCCTTTTACTGTAAAATTGAGATAAAATCCAATAACTACACAGAAAACTAGGCTGATTATTGCAGCAATCAAAACTCTACTAGGTGCAAGCAATTTATTTTGTATCATTCTAGAACCTCCTGAGAAAGGAGTCTGTTGAGGATTTACTTCATCTAACCCAGATTTGTGATCGAAGAAATCGTTACTTAAATCTGCGCTAATATGAAAAAATGTTATACCTAAGAATGCTAAGATAAAATTAACCCACGAATTCATGAATCCTGTCTCATAGAACGCAACTGCAGTTCCCACAATGACGCCCATAACACTTACAGAAACAAAAGGTAATCTTACAGCTCTTACCCAAAATTTTAATGTAGATGGCAATTTGGTTAAGAATCTCTCTATTGCAGATTTCTTGTTTTCCACAAAAATGTGTCTGAATTTCCAAGCATCAACCTTTAATTCAACAATCTTGATTTCAACTAATACTAAACCATATATGCCATAAGGATTTATTGAATCTTTTTCTGCTAGTTCTTCAAACGCTTTTTCTTTCAAAGAATGATTTTTGAGAATTTTTGCTTGACCTTGTATAGCTATACACAAATCCTGTGATATTATTTCGATAAAAACACTAGGATTGTATTTGATGTGCTCAATATAAACACTATTTGAGAGACCTGCAATATAGAGATTATTGTTCTCAAAAATATATGATAATTGAACTATATTCTTATTTCTATAACTACTTGTAGAAAGCTGTAGAGTATTCTGATTTTTAAGAATATTTTGAGCTTGACCAAGCATTATAGTAAAAGCAAGAATTTTGTATTTAAAAGTTGTTAGAACTAACAAAAATAAAGAAAATAAAAGAAAAGAGAGAGCCTACATCATTCATTCACTTTTACAACAGAATTAATCCTTTTTCTCTAGTTTATTAAGGAATTCAGGCAGAGAAGAGTGGATCTTACCTACATCAAACAAACTCTTCTCAGGTGTTTGATAATGTACTCTTATGATTTCTATTACATCTTTACCATATTTATTAATTGCATTTTCGATATAACGCAATCGTTTTCTTTCGATAGGATGGTTTTTGTTCCAACGTTGAAATCGATGAGAACGCTCAATTTGTGAATTCCAACGTTTTTCAATTGCAGTTTTTCCCTTGCCCTTTCTGCCTTCTTTAGCTTGGCCAATATAGATTTTCCCGTTTTTTGTATTAGTTACTTTGTATATGTAACCAAAAGGAACCTTATCTTTTGTTGTTTCATCCCTGTGTTCCTTCTCTCTATTCTCGACCATTTTAGACTAATAAATTATTCAAGAATTGATATTTAAACCTAAAAAATAAAATGAAAAATGGAGGAAAAAGTAAAAGAAAATTATGAGTAACCATATCTTTTGCTACATCATACCGCCCATACCTGGAGGCATTCCCATTCCACCTGGCATACCACCAGCACCTGGTGGCATAGCTGGTCTGTCGGATTTTGCTACGATAACATCGTCGATACGCATAATCATTATTGCAGACTCACTTGCAGATTTGATAGCTTGGGATATGACTCTATGTGGTTCAATAATACCTGCCTTGAACATATCTTCAATTTTACCATTTTTAAATAGATTCAAACCTTGAGAGATATTGCCTTCTGCATGAGCGGAACGGAGTTCATTAAGGATATCTAAAGGATCAATACCTGCATTTTCTGCTAGTGTTGTTGGAATAGAAAGCATCGAGTCTGCAAAAGCTTTTACTGCTAATTGTCTCTTGTCCTTAAATTCATCAGCATACTCATCAAGTCTGAGAGATAATTCAGTATAAGTTGCTCCTCCACCTGGTAAGTAAGTTTTATCTTCCACAACGTTTCTGACCACACAAAGCGCATCATGAATTGCTCTTTCTGCTTCATCTGTTACGTATTTGGTAGCTCCATAGAGAACTATTGAAACAGCTTTAGGATTTTTACATTCACGAATGAAAACATGATCATCTTCCCCAATCTTGACTTGTTCAACTAAACCTGCATAACCAAGATCTTCTGCTTTTGCATCTTTTAAGTTAGTAACAATTTTACCACCAGTTGCACGAGCAAGTTTTTCTATATCGCTTTTCTTTACTCTTCGAACTGCGAGAATGTTATTTTTAGCCATGAAGTACTGAGCCATATCATCAATACCTTTTTGTGCAATAACGACAGTGGCTCCGGTTGCTACAATTTGATCAACCATCTCTCTTATAATTTGTTCTTCATTATCCAAGAAAGATTTCATCTCTAAGGGATCATTTATGCGAATCTCTCTGTCCCATTCGCCTTTTTGAACTTCAACGTTGTAATTCAACAACAGAATTTTTGCCTCTTTAACTCTCTTTGGCATAGCTGTATGAACTATTTCTTTATCAACAATAACTCCTTCCACAAGTTCGGAATGAGCAAGATCTTTACCAATTTTTTGTAAAATCTTTATATTATCGAGATCGACTTTGAAGTCACCATTTTCTTCATCAGCAACTTTCTTAACGCTGTCAACTGCTATCTTTTCAAAAAGCTCTTTAGCACCAAGAACAGCTTTACTGTTTAAAGCTGTTCCAGCAATCTGGAGGAGTAGTTTCTCATCTGCAACAGGATCAAGCTGTTTAGCATATTTATCAAGAAGTTCTTGAGCTTTTTGAGAAGCAGCTTTGTAACCTTCAACAATTAATGAAGCGTGAATCTTCTTTTCTAAAAGTTCGCCTCCACGCTTAAGAAGTTCACCAGCAACAACGACAGAACTGGTAGTTCCATCACCAGTTTCTTGGTCTTGAGCTTTTGCAATCTGGACCATCATTTTTGCAGCTGGGTGTTGAACATCAATTTCATCAAGCAAAGTAGCACCATCGTTAGAGATCAAAATGTCTCCAAGACTATCTACCATCATCTTATCCATACCTTTGGGGCCAAGAGTGCTTTTAATGGTATCAGCAACAATAGTGGCTGCCATAATGTTATTTTTTTGAGCATCTCTGCCTTTGGATCGTTCAGTTCCCTCTTTGAGGATAATGACTGGTACTTGTCCTTGACCATACATTTTTCTTACACCTTTTTAGTATTTTTTGTGTTTTTTATTAACACATTATACTCTTTCACTTTTTGTGTCTAATCATTTATATATAATTCTTACGATTTATTGAAAATAAAAAATTAACGAATTTCTACTAAGAATTATCTCTCTCTGAGTTAGTTCAATGATTCCTCTGTCTAAAGGATTTTCTAGTCATCAAATAGAGATCTAGCGTTAATTATCTTATCTGCGTCTTTCTTTTTGTTTCTTTTGTTGGAAAATTATGTCTCCCAAGACTATTGAACTCAAAACAAACGAAATTGTTATTACATTGCTTAACTCGGGAATTGTGAATACGACAAAATCTGGATAGATGATTTTAATGTCTCCAGAACTTACTTCTATTCTTGTAAGAAGAATTTCTGCTGGATCTACCCACCCAAGACTAGATGCTGTGTTTACCGGTCTAAAAAGTGTATAGTTCCCATCTGGAAGTTGAGTCAAATCAGATTGATTAATATAAAACTCTATTTTCTCATATTCGTGAGTAATTCCTGGATGATAAGAATAGTGCATTATAGTTGACTGACACATTATATCTTCTTCAAGCTCAAAAGCTTGATTTACGAAAGTTGCATTGATAATTACTTTTGGCCAACAATCTGCCAAATCAATTACTGTATAATTCTCTGAATCTCTATTCAGAATTTCTGATGCAACATTCATACTAAACATAGTTTTATTTGGTAAAGTATTTTCTGAATAGATTATTCTAGAAATCTCACTGATTCCTGATACTCTAGAAGCAATCACTGGAACCTCACTTTTGACTAAGTAACAATTTTGAAATAATAATATTTGAATTACAATTACAAGGACAACAGTTTTCTGTATATATTTTTCCATTTATTTTCTACTCACCAACTGAGTTAATAATTTCTAAAATAAATAATACACCTCTTTCTACATATTTCTTTTGGTTAATGTTGAGTAATATCATTGTTCATCTATTTTATTTCAACTCGACTTTAAGAAAATCTTTTTATCATTCAACATTAAATATTCTTTACTGGGGTTATTCATGTCTGAAGAAGAAACTTTCCAAGATACAGAAAGAATGCGATTATTATTCTTCACTAGTCCTGACTGTTTTGCGTGTCCAGAAGTTGAGAGAGTAATTGAGAACATCGCTGGTACTTCTATGAAAGGCATACTTCATATTAGCACTATTGATATCTCGGAAAATCAGGAGATTGCAGCACAATATGGGATTTTGAGTGTACCTGTAATAATGATGAATGATGAAAGGATAGCTGAAGGACTTATCACTGAAGATGTTATACGTGAAAAACTTTGGTCACAAATTCTTCCTAATATTATTGAACGTGAGAGAGATACTCGACGAACTGAGAGTATGATGATTCTTACTAAAAATACCATTAGTAGTATCATTTCTCAAGAATTAGTTCGTAAAAATCTTGGTGATTATGTTCATATTAGTGTTTATCAGCAAGTAATGATGTCACTCTTACAACTAGATCCTTTGATACCTCAGCTTCTCTATCAAAATGGAAGAGAATTAGGTATTTTTGGTGCTGCGCCTTACTATCTTACTGTTCTTAACCCCAAAGTAGGTGCAGTTAAACCAGAAGAAAGATTCCAAGAAACATTAGTTGCACTAGCTCTGCTCTACAGTCATAATAACACTGTTCCACTCTATTATGCTACACAATGTGATGTTGCACAAATGGATGGATATACTGCCACACTCCGAATATATGAATTAGCAAATAGTGCAGGAGCTATCAATATAGGAGAAACTCTTTGTCATTTTACAGCTGGTGAGATTGCTGGAACAATTGAAGCAATGATTGGTTCTGCAACAAGTGTTAAAGAAACTAAATGTAAAGGATTAGGTGATCCTTATTGTGAATTTGAAATTGAAGTTTTTATAGGAAAAGAACCAGGGAAAGCTCCATATAGGGTTTATGAAACAAAGTTAGAAGATAGGCAAGTACAATTTCTGGGTGATTTTCCTCCTGAAGATCATCGTAGACAATTATTTTATGAGTTCATCCATGAAACTACTTTGCATGGTTATAATTCTCTGAAAATGACAGAAGCTTTACGACCAAATGATGTAGACTATGTACATATTAGTGCTCTACAACAGCAGATTATCTCTTTAAAATTCAAAGACAAATTCTGTGGAGCGTTATTATACTCTGCAGGAAGAGAGCTAGGAGTTATTGGTCCAGGTAAAGAGTTAATTTATGCTCTTTTAGCTAAAGAACAAGCAGAATTACCTATAACATCTTTAAAACAAGCTACTCGTATAATGAAGGAATATTATACACATCCAACAACATATCTGTCAAGAGGACATTCCTTTGTAGAGATTTTCGATGGGGAAGATGAGGATGAAATGTTCCTTAGAATTTACGAATGTGCTTATGCTTCTGGAGCTAACTTTTCAGCTGAAACAGGTATGAATGAGACTCTATGTGATTTCCAAGCAGGATTTATAGCAGGTCGATTAGCACTCATTCTAAAGGACCCACCAATTGTAACAGAAGTAAAATGTCATGGAACAGGACATAATTTTTGTGAATTTAGAATAGAAAAAGGATATTCATTTGAAGAGGAAGGCCATTGAAAAACCACTTCTGTTCGAAAGGATAATCTTTTTAACTTCACCTTTCTGTTGATTTCAAGAACAGCTTTATTCAAAGGAAGATTATAATGAGTTCAAAAATAAGATTATTGGATAAACAATCGATGTGGCCTAGTGTTGTGGCGCTTTTTGCTATCTCATTCTTAGCTCAAATTCCACATTTCTATTACTTACACGATATAGTTGAATTTAACACCTGGGAGTATCTTCCATTATTAATTGCCTTCCCAATTTTTGGAGCTTTTGTTTTAACAGCTGTTTCTCTTCTGATATCTGAAACTCTTATGAATAGAGTCAGAGATGAAAGAGAGAGAAAACTATTTAGATATCTCTTAAGGGGGGCTTTAATTACTGTTTTGCTCTATTTCCTTATTCAAATATTATTGGTCTTCTTTGGTTTCCAAGTTATCAAAGTTTTTGCAGATCTAATGCCAGCTGAAACTATAGATAATGTTGCTTTCAAAGAGATTTTTGGAATGTCTTTAATGTTAATTGTTGGTATATTTATTAACCCTCCAATTCCAATTAGGGGAAGGCGTTCAAAGAAGAAGTAAATTAAATAATTTGTTTCAGCAATTTTTTAACTTATTTTGGGTTTTTATAATTTATTATTAATTTTCAATTGAAGCTAGCATGCCTCTCTGCTGTGGTTAAACATTTGTCTCTACCCCAAAATTTCGTTCACCATCTGGGAGGCTAGCTTCTCTTTCCATTTTAAAAAATAATTGTAAGCTAAAAATTATTAAAACAAAAATAAAAAGAAAATAAAAAGAAAACTAAGGTAGTTCTTCTCCGTTTTCTTCCTTTTCCTTAAGTATCTTGTAAGATAAAACTAGATTTCTAACTGACCATCCAGAATCTATCCTTCCAACTGCTGTCCATTGAGGTGCATGGTGTGCATATTCAGGATCAGCTTTTGCCTTTTCCATCTCTTCTGCTACTGCTTGAACATATTGATCCAATCTATCTTTGTTTTCATTTTCTGTAGGCTCAACCATCCAAGCTTCATGAGCAATGAGTGGGAAATAAACTGTCGGTGAATGTTTTCCACGACTTATGATCATTTTGGCTATATCCATCCCAGAAACATCATAATTTCTTAAGAATGGAGTTGCTTCTAGAACTCCTTCGTGCTTTCTCGGGATGTCTTCACCACCTGCAATTCTAAAACCATCTAGTTTTTCTAGCTTTCTTACAGCATAGTTAGCAGTTAGTACAGCTTGTTCAGCTGTTTGTACTAAACCTTTGTATCCTAAAGCTGCAATATAGGCATAAGCTCTTAGAGCAATTGCTGAGTTTCCATAATATCCATGGATTTTTCCAATAGATTTTGGTCTATTATAGTTGAAATAGTAGTAGTCTTTGTTTTTATCATAATCTATTGTTGGTACTGGTAGATAAGGTTCTAGTAAATCATTACAACAAACAGCACCTGCTCCTGGGCCTCCACCTCCGTGTGGTGTTGAGAAAGTTTTGTGTAAGTTAAAGTGTAAAACATCATAACCCATATCACCCGGACGTACCTTTCCTACAATTGCGTTAAAGTTTGCACCATCATAGTAAAGCAGACCACCTGCATCTCGGACAACACCTGACATCTCAACAATATCCTTTTCGAATATACCAAGTGTATTTGGATTAGTGAGCATTAAACCAGCTGTTTTATCTGAGGTAGCAGCTTTAAGTGCGTCCATATCTACTCTTCCGTCTTCTTGAGATTTGATTTCGATGAGTTTCATACCGTTCATTACAGTACTTGCTGGATTAGTTCCATGGCTTGAATCTGGGGCAATGATTTCATCTCTTTGAGTATCTCCTTGATCCATGTGATATGCTTTGATTAAAGATAAACCAGTGTATTCTCCACTAGCACCAGCTGGAGTTTGGAGAGTTGTATGCTTAAGTCCTGCTAAATCAGCTAAAGCAACTTGCAGTTCATACAAAATTTCTAGTATTCCTTGAGTTGTTTCTTCAGGCTGATTTGGATGCATATACATCATTTTTTCTGAACGAGCAATTGTTTCATTGATTTTAGGATTGTATTTCATTGTACAAGAGCCTAATGGATAAGTGTTGATATCAATACAGTAGTTCATATGTGATAAGCGTACATAATGTCTCATAACTTCTCCTTCATGAAGTTCTGGTAGTTCTGGAGGAGTTGTTCTTACCATTTTTTCTGGTATATTTATTCTATCTCTATCAAAATCACATCTTGGTGGGATATGAGCTCTTCTTCCTTTCTTACCTAACTCAAAGATAAGTGGTTCATCATATTTAGCTTGCCTGTACATTTTTATTTCCTCCATTCAGAAACTGCTTTTACGTAATCATTCAGATCTTCCTTACAAAGGAGATATGAAGTTGTAACAATATAGTCATAATTCTCTCCATCAAATGAGACTGGAATACCTGCGAAAATCTTTCTTTCAAGCATGAAATCTGTAAATTCTTTTTTCTTATTTTCAGGTATTTTCAAATCTAGTACAAAAGTATTGAAAAACTCGCTTTCAAAAATTCTTTTTATTCCTTTCTTCGCTAATTCTTCTGCTACAAAATGAGCACTTAAATACATTGTTTCTGCGCTATCTTTATAACCTTCTGGTCCAAGAAGCGCTAAATGAACTGCACAACTCAAAGCAACTAAAGCTTCATTTGTACAGATGTTACTAGTAGCTTTCTCTCTTTTGATGTGTTGTTCTCTTGTTTCAAGAGTATTTGCATAAGCTCTTTCACCTTCATTAGATGTTTTTGTTATCCCAACAATACGACCAGGCATTTGTCTAGTTTCTCTTTTATCAAACTTCATTGATAAGACTCCTAAGAGTGGACCTCCGTAATTTAATGGACCACCTCCAATTGTTTGAGCTTCACCTATGCAAATATCTGCACCATATTCGGCTGGTGGTTTTAATAATGCTAGTGAGTTCATGTCTGCGCCAACTACTACTTTGGCACCAACTTCATGAGCTTTAGCAACTATTTCATCTAATTCATCTTCAATAATTCCAAAGAAATTTGGATTTTCAATATAAATACCAGCAACGGTTTCATCCAACATTTCTTTTGCTTTGTTAATATTCATCTTACCTGTTTTTGGATCATAAGGTATCTCTGATAGTTCTAAATTGGCACCAACTACATAGTTCTTCAATACAGCCTCTCTATTTGGAGCTGTTGCAGCTGTATAGATGAATTTTTGTCGTTTTGTGATTCTTGCAGACATTAGTGCAGCTTCACCTACGGCTGTGGCCCAATCATATAACGAGCAATTAGCAACATTCATACCTGTTAATTCGCATATCATACTTTGATATTCAAACAAACTCTGAAGAATTCCTTGAGATATTTCAGGTTGGTAAGGTGTATATGCACTATAGAATTCGGTTCTTCTAAGTAGTTCATCTTGGATAGCTGGCATATAAATGTCCAACACTCCTCCACCTATGAAAGATCTTACTTCTCTAGTAGTGATGTTTTTACTTAATTTAGCTTTAATAGCTTCAAGTAATTGATATTCACTTTCATAATAAGGAAGATCTAACTCACCTTTAAAGCGTATTTCGTCAGGTATATCGGAATATAATTCCTCAACATCTTTGATACCAAGGTATTCCATCATCTCATTAATGTCTTTTTGACTATTTGCTAGGTAAGGATGACCTTTAAAATCTTCTTTCATTTTTTTTACCTTTTTGTTATTTATAAAAATAGAGGAGAAGAAATCGCCTCTGAAAAAATTTAATGGGATCCTTCTTCTATTTCTTTTTCGACTTGTGCAGCGTATTGTTCAGCAGTGATTAAAACTTCTGTTCCAGCAGTTGGTTTAACTTTAAGTATCCAACCTTCACCATAACAATCGTCTGTAATAGCTGATGCATCATCTTCTAATTCAGAATGAACTTCAACAACTTCACAATCGAAAGGAGCATAGAAATCTGAGACTGTTTTCAAAGCTTCAATTATACCCATTGAGTCTTGAGTAGAGAAAGTGTCTCCTACTGCAGGAAGTTCTACGTATGCTAATTCACCAAGCTCTACAGCTGCATAGTTTGTAACGCCATATAACCAGACGCCATTTTCTTCTTCAAGTACCCATTCATGTGTAACAGTGTACTTGTAGGGTTCTTTCAAGAATTTGTACTTGTCTTTTAATACAATTTCGTCAACCATTTTGAATCCTCTTTTTGTGTAGAATTGAATTAACGGAAAGAACTTCAGTTTATAAAGCTTATCAATCCGATATGTTTCTACAATGCTTTGAATGGTGCTTCTCTACAAATCTACGATTACATGAGCATACCACTCATTCTCTCGTTTTTCAAGGACAAATTTATGCATTGTAACAGCTTTTACGTCAGTAAGCATTTCATATTTATCATAATCGATTGTTACACCTTTAGCTTTACAACTAAGTTTGTAACACTTATCAATCTCATCCATTTTGATATCAAAATCATTGAATATAGCTTCCTCAACATCTTTAAAATAGATTAGCTCATCAAGAAAGTCATAAAGTAAAAGTTCAAGATTATCTGATCTTAATTCAAAGTCCCATGATTTCTCTGCAGATATTATATCCGTGTTTATCATCGCTTGCATCATAGCTATTCCTGCTCCTCTGAATAAATCAGAAAGAGAATCAGCAAATACTTCAAATGCAAAATCAGATTTTACTTCTTCTGTAAGAATATTGTACTTGAACATTGAACTCAATTTAGAATGTGTTTCTGCGATTAAAAATACTCCTTTTTAGGTTTTTTTATGTTTAATCACGAGATTTATTAAAACATAGATATTCTTTGAATTGAGTAAAATGTCAACACAAAATATTCCTATGAATCAGATAAATGAAACAACATGGGAAGTTCCTATATCATATAAAAAAGGAATGAAGGTTCCTGCAAGATTGATTGTTACACCTGCTTTGAAAAAAGGACTTGAAGAAAAAGTGGTTGATCAAATCACCAATGTAGCAACTCTTCCTGGTATACAAAAGTATGCAATTGCTCTTCCTGATGCACATGTTGGTTATGGTTTCCCAATTGGTGGTGTTGCTGCTATGGATATGGAAGAAGGTGTTATTAGTCCTGGAGGAGTAGGATTTGACATAAATTGTGGTGTCAGAATGCTTACTACCACATTAGAAGAAAAAGACGTTCTTCCTAAGATACAGGAGCTTGTTGAGAAATTATTTAGATATATTCCAGCTGGGGTTGGTGTTCAGCTTAAACATGATCCTAAATTAGCGAATCTCTCTCGTTCTAAATTTGATTCAGTACTAGAAAATGGTGCTCAATGGTGCTTAGAAAACGGATACGCTCGTGAAGAAGATGTTCGTAGAATAGAAAGTCAAGGTAAAATGCCAGAAGCTAATTCATCTAAAGTTAGTGATAAAGCAAAAAATCGAGGTTTAAAACAACTTGGTACACTCGGTTCAGGAAATCATTATCTTGAGATTCAGGTAATAAAACCTGGCGATTTATACGACTCTGAGATAGGAGCAAAATTTGGTTTGAACAAACCATATCAAATAACTACTATGATTCACTGTGGTTCAAGAGGTTTAGGACACCAAGTAGCATCTGATTATTTACGAACTTGTTTAACTGCCATGAACAAATACAATATTCCTGTGCTTGATCAGGAGTTAGCTAGTGTCCCCATCAATTCCAAAGAAGGTGAAGATTATTTTGCAGCCATGAGTTGTGCTTCAAATATGGCATATGCAAATAGACAAATCATCACCCACAATGTTAGACAAGTCTTCACAGACGTATTCAAACAAGAAGAAGATGTGTTGGGTTTAAACCTTATCTATGATGTTGCACATAACATCGCAAAAATAGAAGATCATTTAGTTGATGGACAAAAGAGGAAATTGATGGTACACAGAAAAGGTGCAACCAGAGGATTCCCACCAAATCATCCAGAAATACCTTTGGAGTATAGAGATCTAGGACAACCTGTCATAATAGGTGGTTCTATGGAGACTGGTTCTTATCTACTTACTGGTACTCAAAAAGCCATGGAAGTTAGTTTCGGTTCAACTGCTCATGGTGCCGGAAGAACAATGAGTAGAAGTAAAGCAAAAAGACAGGTTAGAGGAGACTTACTTCAACAAAAAATGAGACAGAAGGGTATTTATGTAAAAGGTGCGTCAATGCCTGGTCTAGCTGAAGAAGCAGGTTTTGCTTACAAAGATATCGACGAAGTTGTAAATGCCTTGAAAATTTCTGGAATAAGTCATCCAATCGTTAGAGTAAGACCAATAGGAAATGTTAAAGGATAATAATTTTTCTCTATTTTTCTCTATTTTTCTCTTAAGTCTAGTGTTTCAGCTTGTAAGTTCATTTTTTTAGTCCATAGTAATATTTCAGCTATAGTTTGGTCTAGGTCCTTTAATTCAGCACCTGATGCTCCTTTATGACCACCACCATCCATCTGTTTAGCAAGTAAATCCACTCGATATTTTTCAACTTCATTAGGTTTGAGAGTTTTACTTAATCGAAGACTTATTTTAACATCTTCTGGATTTACAGTAATATAGGCAGCACCAATTGCACCTCTCTTCATAACTTCACCTGCAATAAATGCAGTGTTGTAATGTAATGGATGATCAATTATTATGATAAAATCTTTCATTTTGATTCCCTCTACAACCTCAAATGCTTTCTTTCTTGTTTGACGAAGAATTTTGACTCGATTAAGGATTTTATCCCCCCACACTCCCTTTAAACCTGAATCTGTAAGAATTCTGATAAGTTGATTGTGTTCTTCTATTGTATAAGCAGATTTACAGACGTCTTCTACAAGCCAAACTTTATCATTCCAATCCAAATCTTCAAAATTTCCTTTCAAATTCAACGGAGGAGGTGTTTTGTAGCTAGCTGTATCTGTGATTTCTGTGATATCTGCAAGTTCTTTAAGATAATTTGGTAATTTTTCTATAAAAAATTGTGCAATTAATGATGCAGCACTAGGAGCTTTTGGATTGAAGACATGTTTTTTAGCTTTGATACTAAATCCTATATTTGAGATGTGATGGTCAAAGAAAAACTCTATTTCCTTTACATTAAATGGACTAAGGTCCAAAATTGCAAACCAATTTGCTTTATCTAGATTCTCTTTAACCATCTTGTCTTTTAATAAAGGATAATCAATTGGAATGAAAATTAAATTGGAGGTTGAAAATAAATAGTTTATTAGTGTAGCTGAGATAATACCATCGGGACAGTTAAAATGGTATGCTACTTTTTGAGTTGAGGAATCTTGTACTAACTTCAATATGCTAATGCGGTATTCTTCTTTACGTTTCATTAATTCTTCTAATTTGTTCATGTTCATAATCTCCTATTTTACATTTAGGTACCTTTCCAGGTTCTTTTGAAGAATTTGAGTAACTTCTTCAAGTTCAATACCAGTAGTCAGCGAGATTTTTTCAATAACTTTAGGAATAACACCAGGAGAACCTATCACTTTCTCATTATCAATTGTATATTTAACATTACCATCTGATTCAGTTAAAATATGATTTATAGGAGCTTCTTTTAGAACATTAATATGTGGAGAACCAGATAGAATTGATGGATTTATTGTGAAGAAATAACCTCTTTCTATGAATACTCTTCTGATATCTGTTGGACCTGAATACCAATGAATAAGAATATTATGAGAAGGAACGGAATATGAAGTTAGTATTTCTGAAGCTTTTTTTTCTGCACCTTTAAGGTGAAGATTTATTGGTAATTTTCTTTTTTCTGCAATTTGTAAGAAGAAACGGAAATACTGTTCTTGAAATAAATGTCTCTCTTCATTTTTAATGAAATGATGATCCAAACCAATTTCACCAATAACTATTTTATTATTTTTTGCAAATAGTTGTTGGAATTTATCTTTTAATTCCCCACTAAGAGTTTTCTTAGCGTTCCAGGGATGTATTCCAATTCCTGGAATTATTTTATCATATTTTTTAGTTAACTCAAAAATTGCTTCTGATTCAGAATATTTTGTTGAAACTCCAATAACATAATTTAAACCCATTTCCTCCCATAAAATCATCGATTTATCTAATTCAAAGTCTTTTTGGAAGTTTTTGCTTACAAGATGGCAATGTGCGTCATGGAATTTCATTAATTAAACTTAAAACACATCTTTTATATCTTTTCAGTTCTTTATAGAAGTATGGACAAAGAACTATTACCTCTAGAAGAAAGAGTAAAAATACTCGAACAAGAGGTTGAAAGATTACGAAGTTTAATTGAATCTCATATTAGGAATCATGGAATAAATCCTCCATTCCATCCTGATAGCCCATTTCAACCAAAACATCCTGATGTGGGACCTCCTAAGAAGTACAAATAATTAGTAACTTGAAGTGACAAAAATGCCAAAAGACGACTACGATACAATGGTCTATAAGATGATAAAAGAAAGCGATGTCGTTATAGAAGTAGTAGATGCTCGTTTTCCTAGTTTATCTCGAACCAAGAAATATGAAAATATGGTCCTCAGAGATTCCTCAAAAACTCTAATCATTGCTATGAACAAAGTTGACCTAGTACCAAGCCATGTAGTTACAAAATGGAAGAAAATTCTTGAAAAAGAGAAAATTACTGTTATTCCTACATCTGCAAGAGAAAGACTCAGTACTTCGGTGCTGAGAAATCGAATAATTTCAGCTGTAAAAAAAGAGATTTTTTACATAACATCCTGTTTTATAGGATTGCCAAATACAGGAAAAAGTTCTCTTATCAATATCTTGAAAGGAAGATCAAGTGCTCCAGTAGCACCTATTCCTGGATATACTAAAGCGTTACAATTACTTAGGATTACAACGAGATTAAGAATATTTGACACTCCTGGTGTCATCCCAGTTAAGCTTTCAATGGCAGATCAAATTTTGCTCGGAGTTGTAAGACCAGAAAGATTAGATGATCCCGTTAAGGCTGCATGGTCCCTAGTCAATAGAATAGATGAGATTAATCCAAAAGTACTATCAGAAACTTATGAGATAGAATATGAATCACCACCCGAGTTTCTCGAGAAATTTGCAGAAAAACGACACAAGAAGAAAAAAGGTGGGGTACTCGATCTAGAAACTGCTGCAAGGGTTCTTCTAGCGGAACATAATAACAAAGCAAGGATTCCAATTTGGGAAGATCCAGATTTATATTTAAAGAAAAAAGAATAAACGAATAACTAAATTTTCTTCTTCTTATTTCGAATTTTAAGTATAAAATATAATGCTGTAATAACAATTATAGCTACAGGTACACCTATGTAAACTCCAATTAGGTTTAATTTTTTAGTGTCACTAACTTCGAAAACTAAACAAGTTTTTCCTATACTTCCACCTGCAATAAAAACATAATTATTCTTGAATTCAACATCATGAGCGGAAGTTATTCTTGTTCTATATTCAGCTTTTTTACTAATAGAAGGCAGACCACTTATATCCAAATATTCAATGCCATAGTTATCTGCAATGTATAAATGTGTTCTATTCCCTTCAATTCCATGAGCTTCTCCTCCATCATCATCAGAATATATCCCAAGAACAAGTGGGTTATTAGTTGTAGAAATATCCACAACTATAACATTACTTGAATAACAACTTACTGCAAGTAAATTACTAAAAGTATCAAGTCCTTTAGCTCCTCTTGTGGATGGTATAATACTAATATAGGTAGGAGATGAGGGGATTGTAACATTCAGAACTACAACACCGGACTCAGGAAATGCAATAAAAGCAATTCCATCGACAACTATTACATTGTCTGCTCTACCATAAACAGAATAAGATCCTACTTCTACTGGATTAGATAAATTAGTTATATCGACTATGTGTAATCCTGTTTCATAACTTGTTACAAAGGCATAATTATCTTCAGTATAAACCGCATTTGAGATTCCCTCTATGTAACATTGGCCCATCTGAAAAGGATTTGAAGGATCACTTACATTTACAATCTTCAGTCCTTCTCCTCCTGCAGCTAGCAAAACTATATCATTTTCTATGTGTATTCCAAATCCATCCCCTCTATTTAGAAATTCTCCTACTACTTTTGGTTTAATTGAATTTTCTATATCAATGATAACAAAACCATCATTTACAGTAACGTAAGCATAATTTCTTTGGATAGTGATTGCATATCCAAAACCATAACCTGATACTTTAGCTACTTTGTTGAGATATACACCAGATTGAGCTTTTGAAGTTGTTATACAAGTTAAGAACATGATGAGAAATAGAAAAAGCAATAGTTTAGCTCTATTAAAGAGTAATTTAGGTTTTTTCAATGGTTATCAGCTAACAGCTTTCCAAACGTATCTGCACTTATTAATTTTATTTATTATAAATAAAAAAGAAATTGAGAAGTAATTATGCTTCTCTTTTCCAACCATACTTGGTTGTATCATAGAAAGGCATTTTAACAACTTGAGCCTTAACTTGATTCTTTCTGATTTGAACAAGAACTTCTGTGCCAGGTTCAGCATATCCGATATCAACAAAACCCATACCTATGCCTATATTTCCAATTGTTGGAGATCGAACTCCATTTACCATATAACCTATCTTCTCACCTGCTGTATTGAAGATATCATAACCAGCTCTTGGAATCCCTTTTTCAAGTAATTTAATCCCAACATGTTTGATTTTGACTCCTTCTTTTTTAGCTTTTAGAAGAGCTTCTTTGCCAAAGTAGAATGGTTCTTTGTCATGTTTACAGAAGATTTTGAAATCATAACCTGATTCTACTGGATTGATTTCTTCAGTAATATCTTCACCATACAATGGCAATCCTGCTTCAACTCGAAGTGCGTCACGAGCTCCTAAACCACACAAAGCAATATTTGTTTCTTTTCCAGCTTCGAGAATAGCATTCCATACTTTGACACCTTTTGCAGGATTCTCTACACTTGAATCAAATATTACTACTTCAAAACCCATCTCTCCAGTATATCCTGTACCAGTGAAAAGACATTTGCACCCTTCAATTTCAGCATCAACCATTTTCCATCTTCCTGTATCAGGTACACCTAAGTTATCTAAAATTGCTTTATAATTAGGACCCTGAACAGCAAACATGGTTGTTTCTGCAGTCCAATTCTTGAATTCTATAGGTTCACCTGTAAATTCTTCGAAAATTTTAACAAATTGACCTATCCATGCGAGTACTTTTTTTGTCTGACTACCGGCATTACATACATTAAAGAATTCAGTTTCACTCTTCTTACCAATAATTGTATCGTCTCTGTAACCTGCATTTTCATTGAGATAATAGGTATAACCACACTTCATATCTTCCATAGCAGCTATATCTCTTGGTACAAGCATCTCCATTAATTTACTGGCATATTTACCTTTTAGGGAATAACGCCCCATATCTGATACTTCAACAATAGAAACATTCTCTCTTGTTTTCATGATCTCATCATCAATACCAGTGTAAGATTTCGGAAGGTAATAACCAGCAAAATCGAGCATACTTGCTCCAGCTTCTTCGTGTACTTTCCACATTGGAGTTTTAATTAATTCACCCATAATAATAACACCTAATTGTTATATTTAACTGAAATTGACTTTTACTTTATAGATAAAAATGTTATCCATTGTAGATATAATTATTATTTTCTCTTTTTTCGATTTAATAAATTGTTTTTTAAGATTTGTAAGTTTTAAATTTAATAGTTTTAATTATTAAACTTTCAAAGAGAATTATGCTTACAAATTAGGAACAAATAAATAAAAAAAAAGAAAATAAACTGTATCAAGTTTTTAGTAATCTATCTTATACCTTCTTGCTTGCCCTTTATGACTATCAATGAAGATTTTTTCTCCATCAGGACTATCAATAAATTCTATAGGCTGTCCAGGCGATGCAAAAGGTGGTTCTTTTGGAGCAATAAATCTATAACCTTTTTCATGTTTGAATATTTGCAAAATTTCAGTTGGGTCATCTGCTCCAGGTGCAGTTAATACAAGTTTTGGTCCTATTTGACTAAATAATGATGTTCCCCAATCTGATTTATAGATACCGATAATATCATTGAAATCAGGCATTTTCTCTTCAGGTTTTAATTTGAGTTTTTCCTTTTCTTTCTCAATATGAGTAAGGATCTTAAAGATCCCCATATTCAAGGTAAGAGCGGGACCATCTACTGCATTTGTTAATACAATTACTATCGTTTTTTTATCTTGTATAAGTCCAGATCTTGTTATAAAACCAGGATATCCTCCTCCATGTCCTACTATTTTGATACCTGGTAACTCTGTTATACTAAATCCTAAACCCCAGTTTGTTTTTTCAGCTTTAAATTGAACTCGTTGCATCTCACGTTTAATATAATCAGGAAATAGAGTGTTATTGCCAAAAATATGAGCTCTGTAGAATTTAATTAAATCTTCGACTGTACTACTTAAACCTGTAGCAGAATCCATAATCTTTGCAGGAACATGTTCAAAAGGTTCCCTTTCTTGGTTTGGATATTTTATTTTGTATCCTGTTGCATGTCGTGAACGATTAGTATCATTGATATCAATTATAGTATTTTGCATATCAAGTGGATTTAATATCTCTTTTCTAATATAATCAGCATAGTTCTCTCCTGAAGCAGCTTCAATAACTTGACCTAGAAGTGTATAACCAAAATTAGAATATTTTAAAACCTCACTAGTTTGAAAGAAACTTATTCCTTGTTCAACTTGAGATTTAATTTCTTCAATAGATGGAAACTTGTGATTATACCAATGTCCTGTAGTTCCATCTCGTGTCATCCCACTTGAATGAGTTAGTAAATGACGAATTCTAATGTGTTCTAAATTCTCATCTTTTTCCGAAGCAAACCATGGGAGAAATTTAGATACTTTATCATCTATGGAAAGTTTTTCCTCATGATATAACTTCATAATAGCTGTGGCAGTGAATAATTTAGAATGTGACGCAATTCTGAATAAATGACTTTCATTGAGTTTTTCTTTTTTTTCTAAATTAGCATATCCATACTCTTTTTTGAATATAATTTCATCTTCCACAAAAATTCCAACGGCTACTCCTGGAATCTCTTTCATATATGTTTGAAAATCAAGCCAATTGTCTATGAGATGGATAGTTTGTTTAAACAACTTCTTTCTATGCATATCAGTAAAATTCTAAGAGTCTTAAAAACTGTTTTTATCCAAGGAATTTTTACTCTAAAAGTTTAAGACAGTATTTGTTTATATTTATTTGTTTAATATGGAATTAATTAACAAAATTGTATTTTTTCTAATAATTTCAGCTAATTTTGCAATTTATGTACCAAGTATACAACCAGATGAGTTTTCAGAAGCTTCTCTATCAGAATACCCTCTTACTGGTGATTCTGAATTTTTATCATTAGATGAAACACAAAGCGCATGGATTATCCTAGCTGGTGATACAGAAGACCATGCAGACACAGAAGCAATGAGATATGGTTGTAATAAAACCTATGAGATTTTAAGAGCTAAAGGATTTCCTTCTGAAAAAATATTCTATATGGGTCCAGCTGTAGATCCTATAGAACAACCTTATGTTAACACTTCTTCCACAAAAATAAATTTGCAATGGGCTGTTGAAGAGTGGGCACCTTTACATGTAAACTCGTCCCAAAGTCTTGGTATTTATATACTCTCTCATGGTGCTATTAATGCTCTTGCAGTTATGGTAGCTGATTCTTTAAAAGATTATAATTTAAACTCTTATTTGAATAATTTCGAAGCTACTACCGGTTGTAATAGAATATTTATTGTTATTGAAGGATGTCATTCTGGTTCTTTTATTGATGTATTAAGCAAAGAAAATAGGATAATTGTTACATCAACTGATACTTATCATGGTGCAGCTTTTAATGCACTTCGAAACTGGGGTGCATTTTCAGAAAAGTTTTGGACTTCTATTGTATCTTGTAGAACTATAGGTGAAGCTTTTGATGCAGGAGTAGACCATGTACATGCACTAGGTAAGAATCAATATCCAAAACTTGACGATAATCATGATGGGGTAGGTCAAACTCCTTATCCAAATGATGATTTACCAACAGGCTCAGAGGGATGGGATGCATATGAAACTAAGATACAGTATAAACCACTTAGTTGTCCTTCTATAATTGAAATATTGAAAGTTCCTCTTCACATTTTTGAGACTTATGATCCATTTACCTGTTCAGCAGTTCTTGAAGTTGAAATTGAAAATCCTGCATTAGTAGATAGCGTTTACGCAAGATTTACACCAATAGATTGGGAGCCCTATGATCCATTGAATGGATTAATGTTTCCAATAAATGACAATGAAACAAAAATGATTGAACTTGAGAGTCCTACTATGAATGGTATTTTTATGGGAGATGTAGCTTTTGATGGACTTACTTTAGGTGATACATTCAAGGTGAATATTCTTGCTTATGATACAAATGGGTATGTGGCAGATATAGTTTCAACCTATCTTACTTTCAATACAGAAGGAGCAGCACCATTTGACAATGAACCTCCATCGGTTTTTATAATCAATCCAGATTCAAATGATGTGGTTAAAAATATAATTGAGGTCGTAGTAAAAGGAGACGATAATCAAAAATTAGAGAATATTGATTTATATTTGGATAACTCCTTGCTGAAAAGTATACCAATGCCAAGTTATTATCCATATCCTGACTTAAAATTTGAATGCGATACAACAGTATATACAGAGGGCATTCATAATTTTACAGCTGTTGCAACAGATCATCAAGGATTAACAAATCAAACATCTATCTTAATTACTTTTGAAAATGAAACTGCTAGAGAAACAGCTAGTTTTTCAATTCTCTTTACAATTAGTTTAATTTTTGTTCTTGATATATTTGTAAAAAGAAAAAATCAGAAAAAATAACAAGAAAGAGCTATATTCTTTCTTGAACTATCTCAAGAGTCTTCTTGCAACCATTTCTAGTGCTTGTGTAACGGGATAAATGGTTTCATTAATCGCTGGTGCATAACATAGATCCGCTTCTAAAAGCTCTTTGTATGTCATACAACTTTGCATAGCAATTGCTGCGATGTTAAGATTATCTGTAACGTTATGATATCCTATACATTGGGCTCCAACAATTTTTCCAGTTTCTTTTAGAACTAGAATTTTAAAATAGATATCACGAGCATCAGGCATATACTGAGGTTTATCTTTTGTTCTTGCTTTTACTGCTAGAACATTACCTTTCCCATATTTTTCTTCTGCTGTAACTATATTATATCCAACAGAGCCTACATTTAGTTCTAAAAATGGAACAATAAAGTTATTGAGAGTACCTGGAAATTTAATCTCACCTGGCTTAGCTAAAGTCATTGCTGCAACCCTACCCATTCTTACAGCGCAAGTAGCTAACATGGATGAAATAGGATCTCCTCTTATTAAATCAACAGTTTCAGTGCAATCTCCTATCGCAAGTATATCAGGATCTGAAGTAATTAGATATTCATTAACTTTTATTCCCCCTGTTTCTCCTATTTCTAAACCTGCTTCTCTTGCAAGGGTAGTTTCAGCTTTCACACCTGCTGCAGTGAAAACAAAGTCAGTTTCTAGAACTTCATCTTCTGTAGTAATTACTTGAGTAGCCATTCCATTTTCATCAAGTACTATTTCCTTGGCATTAACACCAACTTTGATATCTAAGTGTTCAGGATGATTTTCCTTAAGTAAGTCAACAATTATTTGACTGAAATCTGGATCCATTGCTCTTCTTAATACTCTTGAACGAACGAGAATAGTTACATCAATTCCTCTGTCAGCTAATTCGCATCCGACTTCAAGAGAGATAGCTGAAGCACCAACAATAACAACTTTTTTCGAGTGTTCAGCAGCTTTTCTGATTCTTTCTGCATCTTCTAACCATTTAAGGGAAAAGACGTTTTTACCTTCTTTTGCACCTGGAATGGGTGGTTTAGTCGGAAAAGAGCCAGTAGCTAATATTATCTTATCATATTCTCTTTCAAATCTCTCATCAGTATCAAGATTTCTGACTAATACCTTTTTGTTTTCACGATCTATTTTTTCTACTAAATGTCTGTGTAGATGCTGTACATTCATTTTTTCGTAAGGAATATCTTCACAAATGGCTTCTTCATTACCTTCATCACAGAATTTTCCTCCAATAACGTAAGGAGTAGCACAAGGATGATATAAATCAATAACTTTGGTGTCAATATTTGTAATTTCTGCTTTCCTATCCCAAACTCTTAATGTACAGGATGCAGTCATCCCACCTGGACCGTGACCAATAATAATAACTTTCATGGACGAAGAAAGTTGCTATTTCTTTATTAAAGTTATGAATAAGTCACAAATCTTTTGGTATTTTAATTTAAATCTAGAGAGTAAAATTTTTGATATCCTAATTTTGTGTATTCATATATGGAAGAGTGACGATAAAATGCACTATCGAAATAAAATGGAAGAAATAATGAGTGGTAAACAACGTTTATCTGAAGATGATAGGTTGAAAATGGATTATAAACCAGAATCTATACCCCCTCTTCCAAAAGGGGAAGAAGCTTTAAAACCAACCACTAAAGCTGGGTGGGAAACTGAAGCAATTATCAGAGCAATGATTTCAAACCTTCATAATGGTAGAGATTGGGAGAAATTATACATATACGGTGGTTCAGGAAAGGTTGCAAGAAACTGGAAGGCTTTTTATGAGACAATTGATTTACTTAAAACACTAGAACCTAATGAAACTTTGTTTCTCCAGTCAGGCGTATCTTATGGCAAAATGCAGACAACAAGGTGGGCTCCTAGGTGTGTAATTACTAATAGCGTAATTGTACCCCACTGGACTCCATATTTTGAGGAATTTGTTGCTTCTGGATTATCTGTTTATGGTCAAATGACAGCTGGTTCTTTTATTTTTATAGGCTTACAAGGTATAATACAAGGTACTTATGAAACAATTGTAGCTGCAATCAAAGCTGCTGAAAACAAAGCAATCTATAATAAACTAGATGCATTCGAGCAAAAACTGATTGTCAGTGCTGGTCTGGGACTTATGAGTGGTGCTCAACCTTTAGCTATCAAAATGTGTGGGAAAATAGGGCTTATAGCAGAAGTTAATCCGCACTTGATCGATAGAATGTATAATACAGGAAGAGATCAAGGGGCACCTTATCTAGACTACAAAACCGAATCTATTGAAGAAGCAATACAAATTGCAAAAAACGCAGCTGAAAAAGATGAAGCAATCTCTATTGGTGTACTTTGTAATGCCGTCGAACTTCTACAATATCTTGTTGAGAAAGAAATCACCCCTCTTGTTCTTACCGATCAAACCTCTGCTCATGATCTCTTGAATGGCTATTATCCTATGGGTCTTAGTTATGCTGAAGCAGATGTTTTGAGGGTTGAAAGTCCTGAAGAGTATATAGAAAGGTCGAAGAAAACTGTAATCAAACATGTTAGCTTGTTGGTCGAGCTTAGTAAGAAAGGTGCTGAAACTTTTGATTATGGAAATAATATCAGACAACAAGCTTTTGAACTTGGTGTGAAAGATGCATTTGATTACTCAGGTTTTGTTTTAGAATACGTGCGCCCTCTTTTCTGTGAGGGTAAAGGTCCTTTTAGATGGATGGCTTTAAGTAATGATCCTCAAGATATCAGAACAACTGACGAATATGCAAAGAAACTATTTTATGATGATAAACAACTTGTAAATTGGTTGGAACTAGCTGATAAATACATTCCATTTGAAGGAGGATTACCAGCTCGAGTCTTTTGGGCAGGATTTATTGGTAGAGCTGCTTTTGGAATGTTAATGAATAAACTTGTTGCAGAAGGAATTCTGAAAGCACCTGTAGTTATTGGTCGCGATCACTTGGATGGTGGTAGTGTCGCTTCTCCAAATAGAGAAACAGAAGGAATGAAAGATGGGAGTGATGCAATTGGTGACTATCCAGTTCTTAATTTGATGGGTAACGCTTTAAGTGGTGCAACATGGGTTTCTTATCATGGAGGTGGGGGGGTAGGTGTTGGTTACTCTCTCCATGCAGGACAGGTAATTCTAGCTGATGGAACACCATTATCACAAGAAAAGCTTTTCCGAGTATTAACATGGGATCCAATGAGTGCAGTATTACGTCATGCAGCAGCTGGTTATGAAAAAGCTATTGATATTGGGAACCAACATAAATTAGTTATTCCGGGACGAAATGAAAACAAGACTTTTGATTACACGGCTTTGTATAAACATATTATTAATTTGGTAAAAGAGAGAGTTGGTATAGATCTTTTTGAACCTATGGAAAATCTAGAGATTTCATTATTATGATTTCTCTTTCCTCTACCTATTAACAAATATTAAAAAATAAGTTCCTTGTTTATTTAATTATAAATATTTAGAGGTCTAAAAGATGAAAGTTAGAAAAATACAAAAGTCATCTCTCTTAATTTTGCTTTGTATTACATCGTTATCATATAATGTAATCAATATACGTGCTATAGATGTGTCAGATAGTTACTTTGATATTTATTATCAAGATATTCATGCTTTTCAAGTCACAACAATTCATATTCATGCTGAAGGTTCTCAAGGGCATGTGGAAGGAGCATCAGTAAATGTTTCATCAATAGAAGGAACTTTCTTAGAAACTTCTGATACTTGGGTAACTGGAATAACAAATTCTTATGGAGTACTTTCAGTTCATTGGCAAGCTCCTGATACAGATAATGAAATTGATTCAAAAAACGTAACTTTAGAAGCTGAGATAATTTCTGGTGTAGATAGCACAACCATTGAGACTAATATTACTGTTCATCCAATTGATTTTGCATTGAGTGAATTCGAAGCTTATCCACTTGATGAAGTCTACGAACTACATACAGCTACTCTCTTTGTAAGTTCAAATGGTACCTATAGTCCTATTGAGAATGCAACTGTAAATTTAAGCTGTGATGAAGGTGTGTTTGTAGCTACAAATACTACTTCAATTTCCGAGAATACTGGAGAATTGACATACGTAACAGTTGAATGGATTGCAAATCTTAGTGTAGTGATTGAAAATCCTTTGGTTGTAAACTTTACTGCAGAAATTAGTTATACTGGAAAAATTGTTACTCTTATCCTAAATGAAACAATAACAGTAAATCCTATAGATTTCGATTCCTCTACTTTGATACTTTCTGACTATGATGTTGGAGGAGATTATCCTGTTACAGTAACAACAACTGCTTTAGGTCTTTATGGCCCAGTATCTGATGCTGAGGTTTTTGTTGATGCTTTAGATGGTACTTTTCCAAATGCAATGAAAAATATAACTGGTTATACAGATATAAATGGTGATTTTGTAACTGAATGGACTGCTCCTGAGGTTGCTTCAGATATTAATATTACGCTGACAACTATCATCCGTTTTCCAACAACAACACTTTTTAAGACTATTAATACAACAGTTTTAGTCCGTTCTTTCTTACATAATTTTACCCAAATTTCTTTAAGTGCGGATCCACTTAGTGCAACTGTAGGTGATCTGGTCGATATAACTTTGCATACCACAAACGAAATCGGTTTACACATTGCATTAGCTAATGCAACTTTCACAGCACCCGGTGGGGAATTCGTGGGGAGTGGAACAGATACCATTACAGTTCAAACAGATGAAACAGGAACTGTTTTAGTGGTTTGGGATACTTCAAGTCTAGTTACACCTATTGGTGGGCTCTCCTATCAAATTGATATTGAATTGATAAAAGAACATTACATTACAAATAATTCTGCTATTAGCATTTTCGTTGAACCAAATGTTCAGAAACTTGAAACTTCGTCAACAACTGAGCCTTCAACAATTATTAAAGGAGCTAATGTTACTATAACAGTTTATGTTACAGCAGATAGTGCAAACATTGAAGGTGCTACAGTTCAGATAATTGCATTAGCTGGCAAATTCGCTAGTTCAGATGATGTTGTAGCAACTCTCAATACTGATGCATCTGGTATGGTTGAATTTGTTTGGATAACAGTGGACATGACTGTAACAGCAACTACCAATTATAACTTTGAAATACTTGCTACATTACCAGGTTTTGATACTTCAGATGTAGAATATGTAAGTGTAATAGTTAACCCTAGTGAAAGCGAAACAACTACTCCAACAAATGGTGGTGGTTTGAGTCAAAATCAAATGTTAGGCATTCTTTTAGGTGCTGTAGGTGGATTACTAGTAATTGGAACAATTGGTTATTTAATTATTAGAAAGAAACCAGTGTCATAACCTATCCTTTTTTTATTTTTTGTTTTACCTTTATAGATAATTTAAATAGAAATCCTTACAATAGTTTATTGGGTTCAAATGTTGATTATATTTAAAAAAAGGAGAGCTGTTTCTCCAGTCGTAGCAACTATACTTCTTATAGGATTAGTATTAGCTGCAGCATCAATTGTTTTTCTTGTCGTACTTCCTATGCTTAATCCAGTATTAACTCCAAATTTAATCCTTGAAGAATCTACGAGTTTCATGGATTATGATAATGATGGAAATTGCGATTATATGGAATTTCAGATTATGAATTTACAAGGTAGCGCAGATGCTAATATCTCGCAGATCATAATTCACTGGGTGTTAGGAGATACAGGAGATGATGCTTCGTGGAAACCATTTACCAGTAATTCAGCTTTTATAGGAGAAGGTTCTCGAAAGCAAGTTAGATTTATTGCAGTTGGTGATAATATTGACGAAATCCCAGATAGTGCTGATTTAACCTTAAGAATCACTTGTGGAGATTTTACATCAATACTTGATGTAGGAGATCCAGTCAATGTCCAACTTGGAAATCCTGTACGTGTAGAATTCTTAGATGGTTCTAGCAACCCTATCGTTGGAGGTAATATCAATTTCTATCGGGGCACTGGAGAATATGCGTATACAGGAGAAAAAACTGATATTAGTGGAATATCAACAACTTATCTATTTCCAGGACGATATTATGCTAGAGCGTCAGACGGACTATCAATTTATTATACTGATGCTTTTCTGCATCCGGGAACAGGAATGTTACATCTAGCAGTTCAAGGCGGTATTTTAACTGTAATGGTAAAAGCTGGTTCATCACCAATCGAAAGCGCTGTAACTTATGTTTATGATATATATGGTCATTATGTTGGGAAAAGTGGTTTAACTGGAGAAGATGGTTTAGTTACATTTTCCCTTGAAAATGGTCTATATAAAATACGAACTGATGTAGCAGGTATTACTTATTATAGTAGTGATGTGAATTTTCCAGATACAAGTTATGTTGAAATTGATACTGGTGGGGGAGACATTTACTGTAGAGTTATTGATGGGGGAAATAATCCAATCTCCAATGTACGTGTATATCTGTTTAGAGCTTCTGGTAGTTATTTTGGAAAGTATGCTACTACTAATACAACAGGACTTGCAGAATTTACTGCTGTTCCTGGTGGGGCTTTGTTCAAATTCCGTGTAGACTATTTAGCATACAGATTGTGGAGTCAAGAGTTTGGGGCATCGTTTGGATCTATCATAGATGTAAATGTGGGTGGTGGAACTATTTACGTAAATGTAACTGACGGATCTGGTTTAGCAATTCAAAATGTAAGGACTCACTTATTTACTCAAACTGGAAGCTACTCTGGAATATATGCGGACACAAATGCATCTGGAATAGCAACTTACAATAGCATTGCAGGTGGATGGTTTAAAATTAGAATCAGTTATTTAGCTCAATATTTCTGGTCACCAGTTTTCAATGCTACTAATGGATATATTGTCCAGGCATCATTAGGTGGAGGAACACTTTATGGTAACATAACTGCAAGTGGAAAACCAATTGTTAATACTCGTGTTCATCTCTATACTTCAACTAATTCCTATACTGGACGATATGGTGATACTGACTCTTATGGTATCGTAGAAATACAAGGTATTGGAGAAGGCTATTACAGAATGAGGATTAGTTATCAATCAAAGTATTATTGGTCACCAGTCTTCTTCTTCAATGAGACAGCTGTTGTTCCATACGATATAGGCGGAGGAACAGTATATGCTAATGTTACTTCTGGTGGAACACCTATTAGCGGAGTAAGTGTTCATGTATTCACTCCTTCGGGCAGCTATGCTGGTGTTTATGAAGATACGAATGCTAGTGGAATTGCTGAATTTACCACACTTGGTGGTGGTGACTTCAAATTCCGAGTCAGTTACCTATCTAAGTATTTCTGGAGTGAAGTCTTTACTACATCAGACGGATTAATTGTGGATGTTGATTTAGGTGGAGGTATTATCAACGTACACCTATTCAACAATTATGGCTACAACATTTCAGGAGTAAGAATACATCTCTTCACAGAATCAGGCTCTTACGCACAAAAATATAGTGATACAGATGCTAATGGAATAGCAACATTTACAGGTATAGGTGAGGCTAATTTCAAGTTCAGAGCTAGTTACCTATCTAAGTACTACTGGTCAACAGTATTTTTAGCAACTGATGGTTTGAATTTCGACTTCAATATTGGTGGTGGAATTGTATATCTACATGCTTTTGATGGAAGTAGTACAGATATTATTGGTGCTAGTGTTCATTTATTCACCTCTTCAGGAAGCTATACAGGTTTCTATACAAATCTTGATGGTTCAGGAATGTTATCTTGTCCAAGAACAGGCGATGGTACATTTAAGTGGAGATTGAGTTATCTTGGTAAATACTTCTGGTCTCCTGAATTTGATGCTATCAATGGTTCTACATTGGAATTCAATATAGGTGGAGGAACAATATATGTGCATCTTACTGATAGTGAAGGTGACGATATTGTAGGGGGTCAAATCTATCTATATACTTCTACAGGTACTTATACTGGAAAAGTAGAATACACTAATTCAACTGGATGGGCAGTTTTTTATGGCATAGGTGATGGTGAGTATAGAGTAAGATATAGCGAAAGTGGAACTTCTTATTACGCATATTTCACTGCATCTATAGATCTAGTTATTGAATTCTCAATTCCTGTTGCTTTACCAATGCCACTATTAATGGTAACAATTGATTTACCAAATAACAAGGAAGTTTATCTTCCTTCTTTTGTTTTTTCTTAATTTTTTTATAACACAAATCTTTAGTTTTATAAAATTACTAAATCATAATTATATGGTGATAAGTATGAGTTCTGAAATACTAGACATTTTAGAGCAATGTGCGTCTCAAGGAAGAAAAATACTTACTTATGAAGAATCTAGAAAAGTAATGGATAGAGTAGGTTTTCCTTTAAATAAGATGTTTTTTGCTCAAGATGTAGAAGATTGTATAATTAAAGCATCTGAAATTGGTTATCCAGTTGTTTTGAAAATTGTTTCAAAGGATGTTGTTCATAAATCTGATTCTGGTGGGATTAAAGTAGGAATTAAATCTGCTGAGGAGTTAAATACTGCTTGTTGTGAAATGTTAAAAACAGTTGAGGAATACCATCCAAACGCAAAAATTGATGGCTTTAGTGTTGAAGAAATGGTTGAAGGAGTAGAGCTTCTCATTGGAACTAATACTGATAAACAATTCGGTAAAATGATTGCTTTAGGGATTGGTGGAATATTCGTAGAGGTGTATAAAGATGTATCTTTTCGTCTTATCCCAGTAACTAAATACGATGTTGAGGAGATGATTGATGAAATAGTTGGAAAAAAACTGCTAGAAGGTTATCGCGGAAAACCTAAGATTGATCAAAAAGAATTGATTTCTTTTGTATTGAAAGTATCAGATCTCATAGAATCTTTTCCTCAAATTAAAGAAATGGATTTAAATCCAGTTGTAGGTACTTTTCAAGGTTTAAGAGCTATTGATGCTAGAATTATACTGGAGTAAACTACGTGACTTAATACTAAATAAAATACTTTTTAAAACCAAAGAATTAGAAGACTTGGTGATTGAATGTCTAAAATCAAAATAAGTCATATTCTAGTTAAAAAACGATCACAAGCTGCTGCTATTCTTGAAGAGCTTCAAAGTGGTGCAGATTTTGCAGAATTAGCGAAAAAGCATTCTTTGTGTCCTTCGAAGAAGAGAGGGGGAAGTTTAGGTTTTATCACTCGGGGAGATATGGTGAAAGAATTTGAAAAGGCTGCTTTCTCTTTAGCTAAAGGGGAGCTTTCTGGTATTGTTAAGACTGAATATGGCTATCATGTTCTTAAGCGAACTAGCTAGTTTTCTTTATTTTTTTCAGTAAGAAAGAAATATTTATATTTTGTTAGGTGTGTGATTATTCAGCACACACGATAGTGATTAAAATGTCAGTAGAAGTTGATGATAATATCAAAAGACAAGTGAAAGAAATTTTCCAGCATATGGAAAAAGAAGTAATTGTCAAGTTATTTGTAGATAAGGATAAATGTTTGACATGTACTCAAACAAAACAAATCCTTGAATTATTAGTAGAACTTGCTCCAGAAGGAAAGTTGAAGCTTGATATATATAATAAGGAAGATAATCCCCCTGAAATTAACAAATATGAAGTAAAAAGATTTCCAACCATTCTAATACATGGGGATGAAGAACACAAAGTTATCTTTACTGGAATTCCTAGTGGTTATGAATTTGGGACATTAGTTGAAGATATTCTAGATATCTCTGCTAGAAAGGTAACACTGAAACCAGAAAATCTAGAAAAAGTAAAGAAAATAGATAAACCTATTTCTATTCAGGTTTTTGTTACACCAACTTGTCCATATTGCCCATCAGCTGTTCGTATAGCTCATAAATTGGCTATGGCAAATCCTAATATAACTGGAGAAGGAATCGAAGCAACCGAATTCCCACTTTTATCCCAAAAATATTATGTTATGGGAGTTCCAAAAACTGTTATTAACGGAGGAAAAGTTCAATTTGAGGGAGCTTATCCTGAAGATAATTTTGTAGAAAAAGTGCTTGAAGCTTATAAGGCAGCTTAAAGCTCCTCTAAGCGCATTTTATTTTTCTTCTTCTAGATCATCTTGAACGATTTCACTAGGATCTTGAAGTTCTTCTTCTTGTTTTTCGTCTAATCCATGTTCAGAAATTTCAGATTCATCATCTGATACTCCTTCATCTTGAGTTTCTAATTCTGGGATAGGTTCTTCTTGTTTCTCATCAACAATTTCTCCCTTTTCCTCAACATCCTCCTCAATCTCTTCATCTGGATCTTTTTCAAATTCTTTCTTTTCATCAAGCAATTTCCTTATATTTTGTTTAACCAATTCAATTGCAGTTTTCTTTTGCATTTCTAATTCGCTGAGCTTATTTTTAACATCCTCTTCTGAAAGAATTTTCTTTGTTTCTTTCTTTGTTTCTATAGAAATTGATTCAATGTAATCTTTGATCATATTCAATCTCATATCTAAAGCTTTGAAAGATTTATGATCATCAACGTCATTAATCTGTTTTGGTAAGCCTTGGAGCTCCAACAAATATTGTTGAACTTGAAAAGCATAATTATCTAGTTGATCAAGAGTTTGAAAGACTTTTTTCTCATATTCTTTTTCTTCCATATCCGCTTTTGTAGGTCTAGCTCTCTTAGTTTCTTTATCTGTAAAAAGAACAACATGAACCTTACCATAGACATACAGAAGGAGTGGCATTACAAAAATCATAATGAAAATAGGTATAAAACAGATTAGTGGAATAGCTATTATCGGTTTCAATCCTTGGAAATTTACAAATAAATTTACCAAGGTTGCTTGAAAATTTGGGATAGTTTCATAAAGAATTACTATTATCATACTATAAAATAAAACTACGGGAATAGATATCCCAAGAGATTTCAATACCGACTTTAACATATTGATAGTAGTATCAAGAGAAACTTCATCTTTGTAATGGTAAACACATTCAGTTACAGTTATTAATGCCACTAGAAAAGCAAGTGGTACCTCAAAAATTGCTAATATAAGAACATTCATTGAGAATATTGGAATTAGTAAAAAACTAAAGATTGCTGCAACAATAAATGAAAAAACACTCTGATTTAGATTTCTTGACATCCTTGCATGTGGCATAGTTATTACGTGTGTGAGTTTATAAAAAAAGGTTTTCCATGAAGGAAATCACTAAGTAGCTTTTCCAATCAACTATTTATTTTCAATAAAATTTATGAAGTTGAACTTAATTGTACAAATAATGAAAAAAAACAAACTTTTCTCTCTATTAATTTTTTCAATTCTACTCTCCATTATTAATACAAATTACTCTTCTTATGCTTTGGATAATAGTGAACATATAGGTGAAAATTTACCCATCATCAATACTCAATATAATGCTACGTCTCCAACAGATTATTTTAATGAAACAACATACCCTAGATATGCACTTGCAACTAGACCTATAGGTATGATTAAGTATCCTAACAAAGTAAATCCATCAATTGTAACCTATGGGAAAGAAATAAAACTGATAGTATCTGGTTCTTCAGAGATTACAAATTGGAATTTTACTTTAATAGATGACAATATTTCTTTTTCACTTGATATTATTAGTTCTAATTATGTAGAAAATAAATGGCATTTTACTACTTTACCTGAAATTGAAAGGGAAGGGCTCTATGATTTACAGCTCAATTGCAGTACAGGTGATGACTATCAGACCCATGCTGTGCAAATACTTGAGGAACAGCAATATCCTTTTACTTTTGCACACATCTCAGATTCTCATTTTCCAGCGTATTATGAGGATTTTAATACCACCTCTATCAACCTAGAAACAATAGAAGATATCAAAGCAGTAGATCCTGATTTTATTATTCATACAGGTGATCTAATTCAAGGTCCGACCTTGTATTTCTTGAACCCGGAAACTGGAAAACAAATGAGTTCTGAGATGCAGTATAAACTCTCTCTTTGGGCTTTAGATTTGTTCGATAAACCTGTTTTCTTTATTTATGGGAACCACGAATTTATTTCATCATCTTTAATTCCTGATGACCCAAAAACGCAGTACTATAAGTACTTTGGAGATGTTGTCTATCAGAACTTTACTTATCTAGATTGGTCTTTTATAGGTTATGGTGCTGAATGGCCAGGATTATCTCAAATGGACTATGATGCTGTATTTGAAATTCTCACACAGAATTCTAATGGAGCAACAGTTCTTTATTATCACTACGATTTTGCAGGACATGCTTCTAATTTATTGAAGAAATTTCCTATAGAATTAGCACTTTCAGGTCATATTCACCAAGAAGAACTATACATGAACAAAAATACTTTATACCATGTACAAGCTCCATTATTTGAGCATGAATTTACACTTTTTACTATCCTGAATGAAACTAGTTTGAATGTTGATGCTCAGCTTTTTAATTTTGAACTACTTCCGTATGTACCACCAACTCCTATTGAGACTACAACAACAGCCTACGCTTTTGGACCTCTTATGATAATAATATTTAGCGTGATGGTATATTACTATAAAAGAAAGTAGTAAACTATCTTTTTTTTCTTCTATATTAAACAAATTTATATTATTTATTTCTTAACTGATTCTTGTTTGAAGTAGAGGTAAGAAAATGCTAGAGCTTGATAGATATAAAACACCTTTAAATGAGGTGTTCTCTGAACAAAAGAAATTTGAATTACAGTTATTGGTAGAAAAAGAACTGGCTGATGCAAATTTTAAATTAGGAAAAATACCTGAGGAAGCAAATAAAGTAATTCAAGAAAGATGTAATCCAAAATATGTAAAACTAACAAGAGTGAAGGAAATAGAAAAAGATGTTCATCATGATGTAATGAGTCTAGTTTATGCAATAGCTGAACAATGTGGAGATTATGGTGGTTATGTACATCTTGGTGCTACTTCCTATGATATCCAAGATACAGTGCGAGGTATACAACTTACAACTGCAAAACAACAAATTCTTGAAGATTTACAAAAAACAATTGAAATTACCAAAGAATTAACATTAAAACATAAAAATCTGGCGTGTATAGGTAGAACTCATGGTATTCACGCAATTCCCACAACTTATGGTATGAAATTTGGTAACTTTCTTAATGAATTAATTATTGCGAAAAAAGCTCTTGAAGATGCTATCATTAATTTCGGAAAAATCTCAGGAGCAGTTGGAACATATGCTTCTTATGGTACCCAAGAAATAGAGGATATTGTTTTAAGTAAATTTAACCTGAAAAGACAACCTATAACAACTCAAGTAATCTCACGAGTTGTTCATGCAAAATTTATTCAATCGTTAGCTTTGATAGTTTCAGTTTTAGAGCATTTTGCAAAAGAGATAAGGAATCTTCAGAGAACTGAAATAGATGAAATAAGAGAATCTTTTGAGGGAAAACAAGTAGGGTCTTCCACTATGGCTCAAAAACGAAATCCCGAAAAAAGTGAACGAGTTTGTGGTATAGCGAGAGTAGTTAGAAGCTATTTACAACCTGCCATGGAAAATATCTGCTTAGAGCATGAAAGAGATCTCTCGAATTCTAGTACTGAACGTATAATCTTCTCTCAAACCTGTATTCTTACTCACTATGTAACTATACAGATGAATCAAATATTGTCATCTTTAAAATTAAATAAAGATAAGATTCAGTACAATTTGTATTTTAGAAAAGGAGCACAATGTGCTGAAAATCTTATGTTAAAATTATCTGATAAAATAGGTAGACAAAAAGCTCACGAACTACTCAAAAACTTATCAAATGAAGATAATTTCACAGAAGCAGTCAAAAACAATGAAATCATAAATAATTACTTCGATAAAGAAGAAATTGATAAAATACTTGATCCACTAAATTATCTTGGTTTATCACAAGATATTGTTGAAAAATTGCTGGATCTTTAGTTTTCAAACTGCTTTTTAGCTTAACCATATAACTGCTGAAGCATTGTTTTTTCTCCTGCTAAAATCTCTTCAACAAATAGGTTTTTACTTATCTTATGTAAAATCTCAAGCAAAGCTGTCTCGGGTTTGTCATATGTTTTAGGAGTTCCTAAAACTGATTTGATTGTTGTTTGCTGATTACCTTCCCATTCATTGATATTATATTGAATTGTTAAAAGTAAACTTCCAAATTCTTCGATACCTGTACTAGCAAAGTATTCTGAAGCTTGAACTATTATTTCATTGTAGTCTCTTTCTCCTTTTACAATAAAATTCCATAAAAGATCTATAAGATACAGAACTCCTTTTAAGTAGTAATAGTTTGCTTCAGTTACCAAACCATTTATTAAACCAATATAGTTATCAACTTCTTGAGCTACGAAAGGATCTTGTAAATTGTCTTTGTTTATCTCTATTACAAGAAGTATCAAATTAAAAAGAATACCGGATGAAATTAGTTTATCGGTTTCAAGAGTTTTTTGAATTGTTGAAGCGAGAATGGTGTATGCTTCGACATAGTCATTCTTGTACATCTTCCTTAATGCCTCAAGATATACTATCCAGTTCGCTAGCTCCTTAATTTCATTTTGAGAATCCTTAAGTTTTGCTAACATTTCTTCAAACAATTCTTCATTATCTTCAATAATGTATAATAAACCTTTTTCCACGTAAAGCTTGTTCAAAATTAGTCTTAAATTATTATCAATTAAATATCTCTCAGCATATTTATAATTCTCTTTGGAATCCTCAAACCGATTCAAATACAGATTCACTTTTGCTTTATTCATATTAATTATGACATTTTCTACATAATCTTCTTCTTCATTAAGTAATCCAAGAACTTTATTGTATCTTGCGAGGCTTTCTTTGAAATCTCCTTTAATAGCTAGTATATCAGCTATTTTTCTTAAACATCGTATTCTCTTATTTTTATCAAACACATCAGAGTAGTGACTGTATGAAGATCTCAGTTTAACTAAAGCTTCATCAAATTTACCTTGTTGAATATCAAATGATGCTTGTAATTCTTTGATTTCTGCAATTTTCATACTATCAGATATTCTTAAAAAGAAATTTTTAGCTCTTTCAAGATGATTCTCTGCTTTCTTGATTTCTCCGAGTTTTGTATAAGCTTCTGCAATTACAATATCACAATTTGCTAAGCTGTCTTCATCTCCAACTTCATGATATAGAATTTGACATGCTTGAAGGGAAAATATCTGTTTTCTTATATCCTCACTTCTATTAATCGCAATTTGTGCTCTTATCCGAAGAGCATCTGCTTTTCCTCTCTGATACTGTATTTCCTCAGAAAGTGTTTCAATTTGGTCGGTTCTTTTAAGTGCTGAAACAAAATTTCCTTGTCTAAAATCCTGAACTGCAATTTGAACTAAAGCTTTAGCGAATTGTCTTTTATTAGCAATATTTACAATTTGACTGTATGCTTTATCATAAATTTCTTGTGCTTTTTCTTTTTCATTGGTTGTTGCATAGCTATCTGCTAGAGCCAGCAATGTCATGAAAGTATTATTATAATCTTTGTAAATTTTAAAAAGTGAATTTGCCATTTCTAAACTATTTCTAGCTAACTTGTGATTCCCTAATTTAACTAAAATCTGCCCACGAATAAAATGACCTTTGGCTGCATAATATTGAGAAATGCCTTGTAGTTTATCATTTGTTTGTGCTGCTAGAATATTGCCGTTTTTTAAATCTCCTTTGAGGAACTGTACATGTGCGAGTCCTACATCAGAAGCACCTATCAGTGGAATATTAGCTAGATTTTGTGCTAATTTTCTCGCTTGTGTAAATATTTTTTCAGAAGCTATATAATCTGATGAATCTAATTGTTGCTCACCTAACAAAAGCAGAGCAATTAATTGCCAGTATTGATCCTTTTCTTCTTTACGATTTTCAGCAAACTCTTCTATTTTTTTGATACCTGCAATATTGCTAGCAGATTGAAGTTCAACAAGACCTTCAATAAAGTCTTTTAATTCTAACACTTGTTGAGGAATTCTTCTTATACTTCTTGGATTGAAAATATCTTCTAATCTGTTTTTATATTTATCAATATTTTCAGTATCACCTATAAGTTGTTTAAGATATATTATCCAAAATATCGCTTCTATAAGAGGGATATAATCTGCAGTTTCAGTGTCAATAACTTGTTGCAGTAAGGAAATACATTCTTCAATCTCTCCAATCTCAAAAAGAGCAACGCTACCCCATACTTTTGTTCCTAAAATAGTGTCTGTAATAGATTTAATTGCTAGGTCATATTGACCAGTTATTACACCAATCTTACTTGCTAAGTATCTTAGTTCTTCGTCAGTTTCATATACAGGATCATCAATAATGTTCCAAAGAATTCTCCCTATTTGTTTAGATGACTCAACAGTAAATCTTCCCTCAAGAGTTTGAACAATGAAATCAGTAAGCTCTGGACTTATACGATTTCTGTGTGCAGCAATTTCAGGAGGTATAGATTCAGTCATTTGTAATCCTTCTATAAGCAATAATTATAAAATAAAGAGAGATTACAATAAAAAAACTTTATGTAACTGTTTAATCAATTTTCAGTGCTTCAAGATTTACGTTTATTACCTTTTTTACACCAGGAATTCTTTCCTTTAGTATTCTTTCTACATAATCTGTTAATGTCAGCTGACTGTATGGGCAACCTCTACACGCACCTTGCAGTTCTACTCTAACAACGCCAGTATCTTCATTAACTTCAACAAGTTCTATGTCTCCTCCATCTTGTTGAAGAGCAACACGAATTTCATTAAGTGTAGCTTGAACCTTGTCTTTCATAATTATCACTAATTTTACTGATTGTTTTAGCATAGTGAGATGCATTTAAAGGTGTTTGTCTCGTACAAAATTTACATAAATTCATGTCTATGAGGTTCCAGTTTGTTCTAATTTTTGGTAAGTACTACTTGTAAAAGGAATTAATGCCATTAAAATAGCTCGTCTAAAAACATCTTTTCTCATAACTCGATTTCCTGTAAATATTGCAGTACACCCTCCTTTCTGCTTGACATTTTTTTCTTTTGAAATCCGATCCATTATGTCTCCTAATTCAATTTTCTTATTCTCTTTAAGTTCATTATAGACACTTTTAGGTAAGGGCATTCGACCACCACCTGCTAGAGATTTCTTACCATTTTTATCAATAATACAAACATACCATGTTAGAAAAGCTCCGTAGATGTCTTCAAACATACCTCCTTCCATACTGACATAGTAATCTGCTTCAGTGAGATTTTGTGCGATTTCTACTCTTTTTACAGCTGAATCTAAAGTCTCTTCTGAAGATAAAGGCTGCTGTAAAACTCCAGTGTGTTGAGAAACATCTATAGTTTCGACTTTTACATTAGAAAAATGGGATCTAAATGCTTCTTTTGCAGCAGAAATCTTGACGGGATTTGTTGAGCATACAACTATTTTCATCATTTTCAATCTCTAAATAATGATATCTTTTTTAAGCATGATGTACAAACATAATTTAGGTGTTTAGGATGAATGAGTGCCACTATTGTAAAAATCCAGTGCAATCTCATTGGAACTTTTGTCGAAAATGTGGAGCAAGACTAGTTCATAAAGAAGAATCAGAGCTTGTTGTAAGATCAAACGAAGTCATTGAAACAGCAAAAGAAGACCCGGAGTCTCCAACAGGAATGATTTATGAACCTCTAGAAGCAGAAGAAATAGAAGTTGAGGAAAAGGAAGAAGAAAAAAGAGAACTTACTGATGATGAACTTGTTGAAAGAATTGCGGATGTAATTATAAAAAGAGAAGAATATAATGTACTTTTAAGGAAAAAAACAGAACTTGATGATGAAATAAACAAACTTCTTGATAGAGTTAAAAATAAACTGATTCCTAGAGATGAAGCCTTACCAAGGATTAAAAAATTAAAAGAAGAAGTAGAAGAAGTTACTTCTCAAGAAGAAAAATTCGAAAATTTCTCTGCAATCTTACCAATTGAAGAGATTATTGAGGATAGAAACAATGAACGTAAAAAACTCAAAAAATTAGGCGGTTTGAAAGGAGATAAAGCTGTAAGTAGAGCTACCTTGGAAGAGATGGAAACTAAATTTCAGAAAAATATAGAAAATCTCACTACAAAATTAAATATTGAGTTAGCAAAAATGCGAAAGACCTTCGATGCCCTTGAAAGAAAAATGAAATCTCTTCAAAGAGATTTAGAAGTTTTATACGTCAATTCACAAACAGGTGAAATTACAACAGTGGAGTATGAGCAACATAAGAAAGAGAAATCCAAAGAAATAGACAGAATGAAAAAAGTTAGTAAAACTGTTGCAAGCATCCTAGCTGAAGCGAGATAAGTAGGTGAAAAAATGATATCGGATCCAATACATACAATTAATGATAGGTTATCTGTTGTTGAAGGACCTTCAGGTGATGGCGGAGAACGCAACAGAGGATATCTACTTGGGAAAGATTCTTTTGCAATTATCAATACTGGAAGAAAGGGAACTTTAGAACACGCTTTTCTTGAAGCAATTCATAACAAAGGAAAGGAAGCAAAAAATGTAAAGTATATTTTTATAACACATCCGTATCCAGATGTAATCGGTGGAGTTTATCATTTAAAGAAAATATTTCCCAAAGCTCAAGTAGCTATTCATGAAAAATGCGAAGCAATAATGAAGGATCCGAATACAATACGAACTGAAAATTTTAGGTTTACTAGAAAAGAAAAACTGTATTTTGCAGTGAAAAAAGATCCTTTTGATGATATAGAAAAATTTCAAGCAGATATTTATTTCAAGGATGGAGACAAATTTGAGATTGATAATACAAAGTTAATGGTTATTAACTTTGACAGCGTCTGTAAAGGACATAGCATGTTTTTTGCAACTAATGAAAGAGTTATGTTTTCTGGAGATGCACTAAATCTTTATCCTGCACTACCAAGTAGCTACTTAATAGATTTCTCAGGCTCTTATAAAAAATGGTTGAATAATTTGGAATTTCTTGAAAAAGCCCAGAATATATCTATGATTTGTCCTGCCCATGATAACTATCAGGAAGATAGACATGTTATACCTTACATTTCTGATGTAAAAGAAGCATTTCATCAATTTGAAAATCAGTTAGAGATGGCAATGACTGAACAAAAATATCTAACTATGAATGAGCTGATAGAACGAGTGCATAATTCACAAGGAATTGTTTGGTATCATCCATATTCTCTTTTAGCTCCAAAAACCAATATGACAGCTCATTTACAGAAATTATTGGATGAAGAAAAAATCCAAAGAAATGAAAAAACAGAGCCTATTACTTATACTTATATTGCGCAAAAAGATAATTTCTTCTAAGCAAAATTGCTTAGAATCCTTCTA
>CAZJUB010000012.1:45786-64676 GCA_964549075.1 uncultured archaeon
CTTCTAAGCAAAATTGCTTAGAATCCTTCTATTATTTCTCTTAAAATGGAGAAAGGACTATCAATCTCTTTAACAGAAACTTGTGCAAAGGTTTTGCTTCCTCCTCCTTTTGTGTGAGTTTTAGAACTAAATCTATTAACAATCTCGTTTGCTGGTAAGGAGTCTATTGTTGAAAGCAAGTAAAGAATATCATTGTTTCCAAGTAGTCCGAGAAAAGCATTTTGTTGAAGCTCTTTAGCTGAAGATTGAATAATTTGTCTATCTATCTCTTCCAGCTGTAAGAATGTGACTGATTGTCCATTTATTGTTTGACTCCAGTTATTAATTTCAGCAAAAATCATCCTCAGTAATTTCACATTACCCTGTATTAGCTCTTCTACATTCTTTATCTTATTTTCTACCATTTCTACAAGTTTTTTATCTCTCTTTTCAGTAATTTCTTCTAAATTAAGCATTAATTCTCTCTGATAATTAGCGAAATCAATTGCAGTTTTATCAACAAAATACTTTATGAAATCCCCTTTAACTGAATCTAATATAATTCCTCGGATTTCTGAAAGATTCTTAACATGAGTTCCACCGCAACCCACTAGATCATAACCTTCATCTGACCCTAATTGGATTAATCGGATGGTTTCCTCATGTGAGGTTTTCCCTCTAATTTTTGATTTATATTCTTTAGAATACGTCTCTTGATCAGTAATAATAGAAACAACATCATCCCCTTGGTAAATTATTCTATTTGTTTCTTCAAAAGCTTTAATGATTTCTGAAAGATTGAGTTTTTTATCGACTTCAATCTCTACTCTTCCTTCATCAAAATTAGCTTTTAATGTAATGCAATTATATTTTTCAATAAGAACATGAGTGAGTAAGTGTTGAGATGAGTGTGCTTTCATAAAGTTATATCTTCTCTCCCAATTGAGTTTTAAAGTAACTTCATCACCTATTGAAAAAGGAAAATCCTCTTTTATTTTTACTTTATGCCAAATACCTTGTTCATCTTTGTAAGTCTCTATAATGGGATATTCCTGCTCTAAATATTTCATATGACCTGTATCATAAAGCTGCCCTCCTCCTCCTGGGTAAAATATTGTTTTATCAAATAGAATATCAGAATTTCTTATATCAACAATTTTTGTTTTAATTTCTTTTAGGTAAGGTGAATTCCAATATATCTGTTCAGAAGTTTCTTGATTCATTGATAAAAGCTCTTTAATTTAATAAAAAAAGTTGTGATTGAAAAGAAGAAAAAGAAAGGAAAAATTATTGTTTTTTCAGTTTTCCTCCACAGCTAGTGCAAAATTCATCAGTTATTTTATTTGTTGCACCACAATTAGTGCAAAAGACCTCATCTTTTGCTTTAGTTGGTTGTGTTGGTTGTGTTGGTTGCTGAATCGGTTGATAAGAAACATCTACATCTACCTGTTCTCCAGCTTTATCTTTCCATACTGCTTCCCCTATTGCTGATCCGATAGCTGCAAAACCTATGAAGAGAAGTGATGATACAATCATTACAACTATGAAAATTATACCAATTAATATGATTCCTATACCAGCAGCAAAACCTACAAATAAAGTGAAAATGTTCTCTGAAAAAGCTTCAGCGACAGTATTACCTGCTGCAAACATTATTACTCCAATTATTATCCCAAATATAGTAATCAAAGCAGAAATTATTGCTGATATCTTTACACCATCGTTTTTATAAGCTAAGAATCCTAATACCATACCACCTATTACTGCTCCTAAAGCTGTAAAACCAAGTCCACCGTAATTATCACCAGTATTAGGAAAAATTGCTAGTGGTACAAGTATTCCAAGACCTGCTACAACTCCTAATAAATCGAATAAAAACCTATTTCGTGCCATGAATAAATATGTAACATTTAAGTATATATTTGTTTAGTAATGAAAAACTCTCCTAACTTTTACAAAAAGGCATTATTCCAAAAATTTTTAACAAAAAATAATGAATAATTGTTGAGAGAGCTATGACAACAAAACTTGAGAAATATTTTAACGCAAAATCGTTTTGCGTTGTAGGTGCATCGACAACTCCAAATAAACCTGGAAATGTCGTAGCATATAATTTTGTTAATTATTTTCCTGGAAAGACTTATTTGGTCAATCCAAAAGGTGGAAAATTATTTGATACTAAACTGTACAAATCAGTTTTAGAAATTGAAGATCAGATTGACGCAGCATGTATAATTGTACCAGCTAAATATGCTCCCCAAACATTAGAACAATGCGGTCAAAAAGGAGTAAAAAATGTTATAATCACAACTGGTGGTTTTAGTGAAGCGGGTGAAGAAGGACTAGAACTTCAAAAACAGATGCTCAATATTATGAAACAATATCAGATAAATGTTATTGGTCCAAACTGTCTAGGATTATACTCTCCTGCTTTAGGTTATGATACTATGTTCTTACCTGCAAGTAAATTGAAGCGACCATCTGCTGGTCCTGTATCTATCTTTACGCAAAGTGGCGCTTTTGGTGCAGCTTTTATAGATCAACTGTCCAGATTAGGTTCAGGAAAGTGGGTGTCCAAATTTGTGTCTTATGGAAATGCTAGCGACATAAATGAAAGCGATGCTTTAGAATACGTTGGTGGAGATCCTGATACAAAAATGGTTCTCATCTATCTTGAGGATTTCAAAGATGGAAGAAGGTTTATGGAAAAAGCTAGAGAAATATCCTTGAAGAAACCTATTATGGGGATTAAAGCTAATAGAACAGTAACAGGAGCAAAAGCTGGTGCTTCTCATACTGCAGCACTTTCATCTGACGATGTAATTGTTGATGATCTACTAGATGATGCGGGTATAATACGAGTAATAACTTGGGATCAATTAGAGGATTGCGTTTTAGCTTTTGGGACACAACCCTTGCCTTTAGGTGATAGAGTTGCTATAGTTACCGATGGTGGAGGAGCAGGTGTTATGGCTTCTGATATGGTTTCTGATTGCAATCTCAAATTAGCACAATTCTCAGCTGATGTTCAAATTAAATTAGATCAGACTTTTCCATCGTTTTATGCTACCGGGAATCCAGTCGATATTACAGGCAGTGCTACAGCTGAAGATTATAGGATTGCTCTTGAGGCAGCATATAATGATCCTCAAGTTGATTCTGTAGTTAATATTTGCATACCTGTAATTCCAGATTTAGATATTCAAGAATATATAGCGATTACAAAGGAAATAGCTCATAGAAAAGAAAAACCTTTTGTCACATCTCTTGTAGGTGGTGAGGAAGCCGATTTTGCTACTTCTGAATTGCTCGAGGAAGACATTCCTGTATTTTCAAGTCCAGGAAGAGCAGTAAGGGCTCTTGGAATGCTTACAGATTATACGAAATATCTTAAGAAACGAGGGATAGATCCTCATACAATTATGGTGGAGGAATAGGAATGAACGAAATAAAAACCATCATTCAAAAAGTAAGATTAGCAAATAGAACAGCTCTTCTAGAACATGAAGCTAAAATTGTTTTAAAAGAAATGGGGATCAATGTACCTCCTTCTATTCTCGCACATGATGCAGAAGAAGCAGTGAAAGCTGCGGATTCATTTGGTTATCCAATTGTGATGAAGTTAATGTCTCAAGATGTACTTCATAAAACTGATGCCAAAGCTGTAATTGTCGATCTAAAAACCTCAGATGATATTAGACATACTTTCCAAGATTTTATGCATAGGTTCGAGAACGTCAAAATAGAAGGTGTTCTAGTAGAAAAAATGGTCGATAAAGGTATAGAATTGATAATCGGTACTAATACTGATGATGACTTCGGACCAGTAATATTGTTTGGTATCGGTGGTGTGCTAGTTGAAGCTATTAAGGATGTAGTCTTTAGAATGTGTCCAACAACTAAAGAACAATCTCTTGAAGCAATAAATGAAATAAAAGCTAAAGTGCTTCTAGAAGGTTTCCGTGGACTTCCTACAGTAGATAAAGACGCTTTGGCAGATTTAATAGTTCAACTATCCAAACTTGCTTGGGAATATAAAGATGATATCTTAGAAATGGATATCAACCCAGTTATTGCAAATAGTTCAGGGCTTTATCCTGTTGATGCTAGAATTATCCTGAAATAGCTTACTATTTTTTATTTTTTTTTCTAATAAAAATAGTGTTAGAGTTCTTCCCAATGTTCCTCAAATTCTATCTCTTCTTCCTTTTCTTTAGAAGTTGTTCTCATGTCAAGTTCAACAAGTGTTCTCTTGATTGTTTCAAGTACTTGTGAATCATCTTCATAGTGTTGTGAATCTATTATTCGTTTGTAAATACTTTCAGGAATATTTTCAACATATCTCAGACCATAAGCTACGAAGTTTCTAACTTTTGGATTATGATCATTTTCTAAAATATTAACCAATCTTTCTATAGTTTCTTGATCTCTAAGATACAAAAGACACATTGCTGCTGTTGCTCTTTCTGCTGGATATTTACTATCCAACATTGAAATTAGCTTTTGGTTTGTTTGAACAGAGTCATTTCTTTTTGTGAGTATTAGTGCTAACCAAATACGAATAAAATGTGGTGATTTATCGAAATTTTCCTCAATTTTATTTATGTCCACTTCTTTTCTTAAAACTAGTTCTTTTAATGCAGTATCAGTGTTATCACCAGCTAAAGTAAGTAGAAGCGTTCCTAATTTATCTTTATTAAATAATGGTAAAATAATCATAGGTACAAAAAATACTGCTATTAATGGATATAACCCTACTTCGTTATAAACAAGTTTGTTAATTACTTCAAAGAAGTAAAGCACTCCTCCTATTAAACCAACAATTTTGAGAGGATAATGATATTTGAATCTTCCTCGAGGTATTGGATTTTTAACGAAAAAGAAAGAGATTGCAAAAGCTACAACTCCAACAGATATGGGTGCTGCAGTGTAAAGAAAAAGCACCTCTCCAGCTGAAGTCTGACTTGTTATTGCAGTTGTAAGGTACATTATAATAAAATAGACAAGTACAGGAATTCCAGTTGAAAGAGTTAATATGGTGATTCTCTTTCTACGTAATTTTCCTTCCAGAAAGGAAGATTGTTTTCTGAGAGAAGGTACCACTGGTTCAGTCATTTGCAGTGTTGCTTGTGTCATACCTTTCATTAGGTTTGTATAACTCTCAGCTCCGTATCTCTTTGTAATAAAAGAATTTACTAGACCAACAAGAACAACGAAAATAATCAATGAGAATATAATACTTAGTAGTTGAAAGAGGAATTGAATTATTATTTCTATTACTAGAACCACAATAAAGAAAGCTAGAAGTGCAAGACCTTGTTTTTTCAAGGTTTTCCAAGATTTCTTAAAGAAACTGATTGTATCTTTATAAAACAGAACTGGATAAGCTATCATTGAATACATACCAACAAGTTGTATTGTTTGTAATGTTTTAATCAAGGTAGCAGAAGTTTGTGATACACTTGGAAAATTATATTTCATGATAATTAATAATTCGAAAACATTTGATGAATCATATCCAAAACCAAATCCTAGAAAAAGAAGAATTAGCGCAAGTTCTATTCTTCTACTCAGATGATAAACAAGTATTATAACTAATGAGGTAACCATGAAATAAAAAAGATCCGTAAGAAAAGGGAGTAATAAACTGTAAGATTTTTGTTGAAAGGCTCCAACTAAATATTGAGGAATTGAGAATTGAGATAGTTGATAAAACATTAATAACATTGCAGAAGTAGTAACTGCTACTCCCTCAAAGGTTCTGACTTTTCTATTTATTGAATACATGATACCAGCATATAATAAAGCAAAAACTGCTACTGATAGAAGAATTGCCATCATATAGATGATGTAATCATTAAAGGACCATTGAATTGTTGGAGTTTGTGATCCATTTCCTGAACTTCCCTGATCAATTGGAGATACAACACCTGCGATACTATTAGCAGCAGGTTGAAGATATTTAGTATAGATATTTGACATACCTAAAATAAATGCAAAACCAAAAAATGATATTTTAAGTATATTTAATTTATTCCCAGCAATTTTCTTTGGTGAATTTAATTTTATTCCAAGTTTGATTATATAATAAACACTCAACGCGATAACCGCTAATATCGTTCCAACAGAAACAAGTGTGATTGGAGTCAAGGATGTAACTTGTCCACCAGCAAGAAACAAATCATGGAAAACATTAAATCCTAAGATGAAACCAATAATTATTGCTAAAAGAATTCCTAATAATTGACCACCAAATTGAACTGTCCAGTCCATGAAGATAAGGTCTCTTGCAAGGATAACGCTAAAAGGTTGAAAATCTTCTTCTTCAACATTCTTTTCCTTAGTTTTATTATCTTCATTTTTTTTGGTCTCTTTATTGCTCATATTTAAACCTCAATATCACTTAGAATCACATCAAATCTTCTTCTTCGTCTCCTAGTATATCTTCTGATCCGTTTTCCGATGAAATAGAAAATTACAAGAACAATACCAACAGCTATTGCAATACCTGTGTAAATTACATTATAATTCCTACCTATTTTGATGAAAAACTGATAATTATTATCATATTCAATAAGTTCATAAATTTGACCAGCTGCATCAACTGCAATCGACACATTCCATATTTTCACTCCAAATCCTTGGAATTCCTCAAATTGCAAATCAACCGTTTGTCCTACATCTAAACTATCAACTTGCTTGATTAGCTTAATCGAATCATTTAACGCAAGGGTAACCAAGAAAGGAGCAGAGAGAATTGAGCCGTTATTCTGAACTGTGAAATCAATCTGCAAGTTTCTAAATTCGGTTGCATTTTCAGGACTAACAACTATTTTTTTCAAATATATGTTAGGAAAAAGAAAACAATAGTAAATATATTATTTATTATAATTATATTAATATAAATAAGAGATAAAGTTCAAAGGATACAGGACATTAGCTGAACTATTCCAATATACGTTCTCTGGAGCAGATGTAATCATGTTACAGAAGAAGAATTTTGTCCCTACAATCCCAATAGTGTAGTTAGAATAATAAGTAAGCATACTACCTTCTCCTCTAGTTATTAATCCTGCTTCATCATAAATTAACGTCCCATTCTCTTCCAAGTACATCGGGAGGATTTCAGCTCCATCATCTAATACAATTACATCTAATCTTTGATTTGAATAAACTAAAGACGAATAGAAAATTTCTCCATAAAGCATACCTATTGATGAAATATACTGTATACCTGCTTTATGTGCTACTCCATTAATAGTGTAGTTATATAAAATAGATAAAGAGAAATTGGCATTAATGAAGGAAATATTATAAAAATAATCTCCGACTGGTATTAGATCGTTTGTTAATGTTGCAGTACCATTGTTTGGAAGAGTTATAAAATTAGTATACTCTGAATCTGTTTGATAAACAGCATTTCCACCTTCTCCAAGAGTAGAAAGTGTAATTTCAGCGTCCCCTTCAAGTAATGGTATAGAATCTGTGTCTGGAGGAGGGTGGGTGTAATATTGAGTTCCCCAAAGAAAATGGGGGATTCCAGTAAATGCAAAAGATCCTTCGTTATCAGTTAAAGAGTAAAAAACTACTCCTATTGGACCAGAACCTCGGATAATGGAACCTGCCATTACATCTATATCTGTTGTTTGACCAACAAAATCTATCTTTCCTGTTTGAACTGATTCTCCAGGTGTGTATACTGAAAATTCAGAGTTATTAAATCCTGCAATAATCTTTGCTTTCATATTGTCGTATGGACACTGATATTCAGCTCCCCACATAGACATTACTAAGGGAGAATATGAAAAAGTATCATCTGAAATACTTTCAGAGAGATGATACACGTTGATTTGTAAAGGAACAAATGTTTGGATTAGAGAGCCATTTACCATGTTTGTTTCGATTGAAGAATCAAGGATAAGCGTTTGATTTGCATTTAGATAAACTGTTTTATCATGGGCTATGGGATCAAAATCAAAGATTATAGGAACTTGATCATAAAAAGTACTTATCTCTACTATAGTCGGTCCAAATGGTCCCGATGTAAACAATAATGGTAATCTATAATTGAGATATAAACCTCCTGCTGCGCTACCCCCTCCAGTATCTTCTCCACCACCTGGCGGTGGAACCTCACCAGAACTAGGACTACCAGCATAAATGTAATTAACAGTATATGTTGTTCTAACAGATAGAGGATTAATTAAAAACATCAAAAAAATGAATGACGCTGTCAAAATTCGTGTATTCATCTTACCCTTCCCCTTCTTTTAGAACCAAAATATATTAAAAGTAACTTTTCCATCAGAACAGTTGTTGGGGCATCTATCACATCTATATTTAAGCCAACAACCTTCCTCTTGAATTCATTTATTTCTTTTATTTGTAAACCTAATTCATACATGAACATACCACGTTCAAGCAAATTACTAAAATTAACAGCTAATATCTCTTCAGTTTCAGGATCTTGGAATTTAACTTGTCGTGGATTTTTTGGGAATAGAAACTCTTCTGGATCGTGTATGTGAATTAACTTAACATCATGTCGTTTTACATTTGCTGCTCTGAAACCATCTAAAGCTTTCTCAAGATTCCCATGGAGATCTGTAAGTATGATTATAATTGCTCTTCGTTTCTGAGCTAGAGCTATCTCTCTAACACATTCACCTATATCAGTGTAACCTAGTGGAGCGACTTTTAACATTTCGTTAAATATAGTATATAAGTGAATTTTACCTCCTCTTGGTGGTATATATTTGTGCACTTTATCAGAGAATGATACCCAACCAAAATTATCACGATTATTCATGACTGTATAAGCAAGAGTAGCAATTGCCTCTACAGCCATTTTTATTCTAGGAGTTGGCTCTCCTAAAAGCATTGAATAACTGGTATCTAACATTAAAATTACATTGGTGTTCCTTTCTTGTTCATAATCTCTTACAATTAGTTTATTTGGTATTTTTGCAGAAGCATTCCAATCTATAAATCGGAGATCATCTCCTTCAGTATACTCTCTCAAATCAGAAAATTCTGTTCCTGGACCGCGAAATATAGATCTTCTGTTCCCTTGTAAAAAGCTTGTAGACTTCTCCTTAGCAAGAATTTCAAGTTTCTTCAGCTTCTTCAGAGGTATTTTTCCACTTTCTTTCTTGTCCTTAACAGATTTAGGAGCTTCTACAATTGTCATTTTTTTTACCTTCGTTTCATTAATTCATCATATACATTTTCTATTGATTTGAGTATTTTCTTTCCATCTTTCAATTGGTAGTCATCATCCCATAATAAACTATCAATAATACTGAAAACTTGTTCTGTTTCTTTTTGAATCTGCTTATTATCTTTAATCATATCAAGAATAACTTCGTTAATATCTACCAGAATTCCAATATTTATCTCCCCTTTAACAATAAGTGAGAGGATTTTCTGATAGGTTTCTAGAATTTTCAGTGCTTCGGTTCCTTTCTTTTTTATTTTTTTAATGTCAATTACAAGTGGTTCTTTTATCTTAACCTTGTCTTTCAAATCTTCTTCAAGAATTTCTTCAAGCTCTTTTTCAACTCCTTTAGCTGGTCTGATTCTTCTCCTTTTTATGGCTGCTATATAAGCAAAAAGTGGAAAGAGGTTGAAATACCAGCTAGGTTCGAGAATTCCTTTTTCTATCATAAGTTTCTCGAAATATCTATTTAGAGATAATCCAATAGACATTAGTATCAAGAACAAGTGACAGATTATCATCCATGAAAAGGAAGGGTCGTTAGCATTAAGAAAGACCATGACTGCTACACTTAATAGAAACCATATAGCCATAGCAATGAAAATGTAACTCTCTTTTTGCCAATATAACCATACACCTATCAAACTTGAGATGATAGTTACTGTATAAAATATTATGACTTGAATTATAGTAATTCTTGACCAGAAAGTGAAGTAAAAAGTAGCTAGCATAATAGTTGAGAACATTGTTGCACCGAATGCTGCTTGAGCCAATTGTCTTACATTACTTTCAAATCTTATATCTGTTCTAAATTGATTTCTATCCAAATTTCCTCTAAATTTTACATAACTCTGATAGAGTACAGCAAACATCATTCCTCCCATAATAGCGATATCAAAAACAGAAATCATAGTTGTAGTATTTAGGAGTGAATCTATTGATACATTATCATATACAGTTGTAAATTGATTTAGAATGTCTTCATGAAATGACATAGGTGCAAAAATTACGATTAATATTGCATATAGAACCCATAAGAGATTATTAGTTGAACTAATTAGATCCAATATAATTGGTGGTTCAGAGATGTTCCATTCAGCACCACTAAGGAATTTGGGCATTCTGTCTTGAATATAACGGGAACGAATTACTCTTTCTAGAATTTCCGCTCCAATAATCAATGCAGCAATTATTGGTAGAGATATCCATATCCCAATACCATGTGTTGAGACCCAGTTTCCTAAATTTTCTTGTTTAATTGGACCAAGCAAGAGTAAAAAGAGGTTTACACCAGTTGCATTAGCTATTGTTTCTCCTGCCGATGGAATAGTTGCTTGGAGAACTGAGAATAATATAATCACGAGGAACGGTGTTAACTTTAGAAAAGAATACCAAAGTTTCTCCAACCTTATACGAATCCCTACACCTCTTGCAGTTTCAACTAGAGTTGCATTCAGTTCGTAAGGGTAAATTTTACGAGTACCTTTAACTACTGCCCTTGATTGACTTTTAAATAATCTTGTTCTCATTCCAAAAGATCTCATCAAAACATCCATCTTTTGTAAAGATCTGTCAAGTGGTGTGGTTGGTTTTTTAGAGCTCATCTTAATTACCTTCCTCCTCCTTAGTTTTATCCCTTGTTTTCTTCAATTTCCTTGCTTCTCTTTTTTCGGGAGCATTCTTAATTGATTTTTTAATGCCTTTATATGCTACCTTAGACAATTCTATTGTTTTTGGAACACCAATAAACAAAGCTGGAGTAATCATTACTACAAATACTACAAGAAAGATAATTATCCATCTAATGAAAGTTTGAGGATCAGGAAATCCTGGCAGTTTAATTACAGGATTTACCCCTACTCTCTCTACTTGAATATATGATTTGTCCCCTGGAAAATATGCCTTAAAAAGTGTATCTTCTGTATAGGAAGAGCTGTGTGCTATTATTTCTATAGAGATGTTAAACAAATTATAATCAGTAGGAGCGATTAGTGTAGTATTGATATTGTAAAATTTATTGGTTTCATTTAATACAAAATCCCCATCATGGAGATACCTTGCTTCAGTTTGGTTATCTGGATATACATAAGTAATATCAACATAGGTTATTGTTATATTATATCCTGACTCAATATTATTTGCTCCAAAAGTAATATTAAAGTTCACATTAGTATTTTCTTTCCAGCTTAAAGGAGCTCTAGAAACAACTGTGAAGTTTGTATTTGGATCAAATTCAAATCTATAAGTCGGTGAAGTATAGACACTACTTTGTCCATTGGATTGATTTGTAGTTGTTATAGTCAACACTAAAGCCGATAATAATACTAAACTAATTATAGGTTTTTTCAACTTCATTTTTGCTCTTTTCTCCATTTCTCGAATTTTTCTATTAAACTCATAACATTTTCTACATAATCTCTTGCTTGAGCTTTGGTGTAGTAGATTTGTTCTTCATTTTGCATACTATTAGCAATACCTCTTCCAACAGAAAGAAGTTCTAATGTTTCTGAAACCAAGAATGAAGGAACATACCTTCGAATAGTAGTTTCTTGTAAATCTTCATTTACTGCCATTAGGTTAACTGGTACAATTCTACTTAGATAACCTAGTAATTCCCAATACTCACCCAACATAGCTTTCCAAGGTTCTACAGAAATATCAATTTCTCTTGATTTTTTAATGGAATTTATCTGTATCTCCTCAACTGATACTAACATCTCATATTTTTGTTCTTCTTCTTGAATCTTCTTTATCATACGCCTTCGAATAATATAATAGGTTAAAAGGAAAGCAAGGATAGGTGCTATCAATCCTAATAAACTTAGGAAAATGAGATTATTTCTTAAGGAATTCTGTTGTTCTTGAGTTAGTTCAGTCTGCACTCTGAAATGCTCGAATCTTGCAGACAAATCTTCAATAGCATCAAGTACATCAATGAATGAATAAGTAATTTGAGCTGAGAACAAATCGTGATAAGGGTCAATTTCCCGATCTGGATGAACAAATTGTATTTTTGTTCTACCTTCAGGAGTCTTCTGCAACTTTCCATCTTCACCTAAAACAAGGTAACTCTCAGGTGATGCACTATAAACAATAGCCCCTTCAGGCATTATAACGCTATAGTCAATATTAGCTTTGGAATATACTGGCTCAGATTGAGAGTCATTGTGTAAAGCTGGATTAACAAACAAGAGCCAGAAATAATCTAAATAGACAAGAATGTTACTATTATTATAATAAACATAAGGACGAACAATTTCATAATGAATATAACCTTGAACATTTCGAATTAGATACCTATCACTAAATTGCTGATAGGATAGTGGGGTTCCAAATTCATTGTAAGCTCTGAAATCAAGAACATTACTCGTATCAATCCATATACTATAATTATCAACAGTAAATCCAATGTCAAAGTATACCGTTTCGAAAGCGATATCATCTTTACCTAAATCTTCAACTGCAGTATAATCCATGACATCTCCTTGATTTAACACTGGTTCAGATGTTTCCATAGTTACCATCGTGTTATTAGTGATGGTTTGAATATTTGTGTTATCCGTTACTTTTTCATTTATATGAAAATATGGTGATAGAAGTAATAAAATAAAGAAAACATCAAATAGTGCTGATACTCGTTTTCTTGGATCTTGTTCTCCTTCAATATCACGAAGCATTTTCTTGGGCAAGCTTCTAGCCTCATTTAAGCGTGATTTGAATTTTCTTTTTGCTCTCAGATAGCCATATAATGCAGCTATTATGCTGACTGCAACAGCTAGAAATGCGATTAGTTTAAAATAGGTCTGGAGTAGATTCAATAAATTATCTATCTGTTCCAGTTTTTGTTCCTGACTTTGATTCTGATACATTTGTTCTGTAAACTGTAAATAGATTGGATCGAAATTGTAGGTAATTTCATATGTGAGGGGGTCATGAAATGGATCCATAGCTCTTTCTTGGTAATCCCAAGTTATACCAAAAGAATTCCCCTCTTTAACGATAACTGCATTGTCTGTAGGGGCAAAACTGACTAGTCCCGCTCCTTCCGGCAGGATTTGTTTATTATGATAATTCACAGGAGCAAATCTTTCTTCTCCTTCAGGCGTTACATAGCTGAAATAAGCCCAGAAAGTATCAAATATAACGATGAAATTTGTGTCAATAAAATAATCAGGTTCACTATAAGTTACTATTTGATAATAGAGTTCTGTTGTTCTGGTTTGAATTTCGATTCTATCATCATAAAGAAAATAATCAACGTTTTCAGTTAAATTACCTAAACCATCCCAAAAAGCGATTACTTGCATATTCGGGACATTACCATAGATCGTAAGATAACTTCCTGGTGAGTTGAGATCCACCCATTTAATGTACCCGTTTGTTACAGTTATGTTATTTTTATAATAATATTGATCTTTACTAATTGTAACAGTAAAATCTGTTTCTTGAGCTTGTACCGTAGTCGACTTTGAGTACAGTATAAAAACACTACTCCCAACTAAAGCGATTATTTCCAAACTTATAACTATGAGTAGGATTAATCTGCGTTTTATCTTCATAAGTTTCAATCTCAAGTTTGTACAGATGGAGCAGGAGTGTGTTTTAATATTCTATCAATGATTATTTCAGAAGTTGTTCCATCAAATTCGTATTCTGGTTTAATTAAAACTCTATGTCTTAATACATTCTTAGCAACTTTCTGAATATCTATCGGATTTACATATTTTCTACCATTCATGGCAGCTGTAGCTTTAGCAGCAATGGTCATCCATAAACTAGCTCTTGGACTTGCACCCATGTAAACTTCTTCACTTTCTCTAGTAAGATTAACTATTCTTACAATATATTTAGCGAGGTCATCAGAAATACTAACCTCCTTTCTAACAAACTTTTGTAATTCCAAAACCTCATCGCTTGACAAGACAGGCTTGATGTCTTCGAGCTTATCATATGAATCATACTCACCAGTAAAACGATTTACTATCTCAACTTCTTCATTTTCTTCAGGATAAGTGACTAAAACTTTGAAAGCAAAACGATCTATTTGTGCTTCTGGTAAAGGATATGTACCTTCGGTTTCGATTGGATTTTGTGTAGCGAACACAATGAACGGAGCTGGTAATTCATATGTTTTCTTCTCAACAGATACCTGTTTCTCTTGCATACTTTCAAGCATTGCTGCTTGTGTTTTTGGTGGTGCTCTGTTAATTTCATCTGCTAACAGAAGATTTGTAAAAACAGGTCCTTGTTTGAAATAAAAATCTCCTGTTTCTGGTCTAAACGCCATAACCCCAGTTACATCTGAAGGCATTAAATCTGGTGTAAATTGTATTCTTTTGAAATCTGCAGAAATTGCTCTTGCTAATGCTCTTGCCATTAGTGTTTTTGCTATTCCTGGCACTCCTTCAAGTAAAACGTGACCATCAGCTATCACTGCGGCTATCATGGCTTCTATTACTTCTTCTTGACCAACAATCACTTTACTGATACTTTCTTTAATTTGTTTAATTTTTGTAGAAAGGTCCTTGATGCCAACTTGGGTAGTTTTTGTTTTTTTAGTTGAGGGTTTTTTCTCCTTTGAACTCATTATTGACACTCCGTAAAAAGAGAAGCCTAATTCCCTTATAAACATATTTTATTACAAGAAAATTAAATCTATCTAAAAAACAAGTAATTTTTCTAGGTTATACTTTCCCCGTAACAGCTTTTTTAGCTGATTTTGGAGGAGGTGATTCTTCCCATTCCTCATCAAATGACCATTGAGAAAGAGAAATGGTAAATGAAGAATCTTCTCGACCAGGACATTCAATTCTAATTGTAAGTTGATCTTTAGATAACTCTTCTACTTCAGGGTGTAAACAGTTTTCTTCAAGAATATCCATCAATGCAGCAACATAAGTATTTGAGATTTGATTAATACTTTCTTCTTGAATCTTAAGTCCAACCTCTCCTAATTTATAGCATGATTTACGCCCGTCTTTAAATTTCTCAATTAAATTAGCTTTTATCATTCTATCAGTGTGATGTCTAACAGTATCATGATGGATTTCTAGGGCTTTAGCTATCGCTGTCTGATGAACACCTTCATTGTTTAAAATATAAGTAAAAATTTTTCTTGCTGTAGCATGTTTTAGAACAACAAAAGCCTTCTCTACATCTTCATCCCTTAGCGTTCTGGAAAAATAAACTCTTTTTCCACCAAACTTAGTAGACTTGATTAAATTAGCTTCCTCCAACTTCCTAAGATGCCAGTTTATGGTACCATGTGGTGCAGTCAACGTACTAGATAATTCAAAAAAATATGCGCCTGGTGTTTCGCATACTAATCTATAGATTTCCCTACGTAATGGATGGAGTAGTAAGGTAAGTCGTTTTTCCTTTACTCTCCGTTGAACCATGGTTTCTTTCTCCTTTTACTATTTCTTGTATTTTTTATGTTCTTCCGTTTATTTAACTATTTGGTGTGTAATGTTCAGTAATATTTAGTCTGTTCAAACTAACTAGAATTTCGATATCAAAATAGAATGTGAAAATATAAAATAATGAAAAAATAGGGAGTCTCACAACAAGATGGTAAATCTCTCGGTGGATGGAGAAGCAAAGTGAGACGTTTTTCCTTTACTCTCCGTTGAACCTGACGGTTCGCTCCTTAAACTGTTAGAGTATCAACCTCTACGCTTGATACTCCTTCGATTCGCTCAAGTTCATCTTTTATTTGATCAATGCTGACTTCCTTAAGCTCATCAGAGTCAATATAACCTTCATACACACAAGCACTTTGTGTGAAACACAAACCAGTACTGTACAATGTTTTAATACCGAGTCTAATGAAAATAGAACCCATTTTACGAAGGAAATCAGGAGATAACTTTCCGATATTAATATTGATTTTTGCTACTTCATTAGTGCTAGTAGGAATGATTCTAATGATTCTAGTATTAGGCGCAAGAATCAACACTGCAAAAGTTTTACCATCTGGTTTGAGAGCTGATAGGAATTCTTCTGGTAGTTCTATTGGCTTTTCAGCCTCTAATTTTACCATCTTTGCGATTGTAACGGATTGCTTTTCGCTGCTCATTTTCTTTTTTCTCCATCTATAACTATTATTGATTACTTTATGTAATTACATTTATATAACTATTTTGCCTTTCTTAAATACTTTACGCTACTGCGGGTGTTATCTCGATGTTATTCTTTGTTAAATTAAGTGAATATTTAACTAAATCTTATCTTTGTAAACAAGAATGTTAAACTATTGCAATAAGTTTTAATAGCACTCACATACTCTTAATTTCATACTTGAGGAAGTTATAATGAGTGATTTATCTGCTAATGAAATTGATGAAATTGAGGATGATCTTTATTCAATTCCTCATCCAACACGATCCTTAATTGGTATTTTTATCTCTACGTTCTTTCTAAGAGTAGCTTTTGGAAGTACTACTGTACTCATGCCTATCTATATTTTTCAACACTTGAAAGGTATGGCTGGATGGGGTGGGCAGCTTAGTATAGTAATAGTAGAAACAACCTATGCCATTGCAGTAATTGTTAGTTCAGGATATTTTGGTTTTAGATCTGACACATCAAATTCTAAGCGATGGATACTGATGGGTACAGCTGCTGGAGGGATAATATTAGCAGGGTATGGAATTTGTGCCTTAAATTGGGATGGGTGGATAGGAATTACACCTTTGGTAAATGGATTGATGATTTTTGGCATGAGTATCTACCATTTCTTACATGGGTTAGCAGGTTCTTGTAAAGTAAATGCTTCATATGGGTATATATCTAGATTCTCCGTTTATGAAACTAGGGCTACTCGAATAGGATTCTATAATGTATTCGTCACTGGTGGGAGAGCTGTTGGAGTTATTCTTGCTGGTGTTTTATATGATGCTATTGTTGGAGTTACAGAAGTTGATGAAACTACTTGGAATCCAACGAATCCTCACAGATTAGTTTATCTATATCTCATATTTGGTTTCGCAATTCTTCTTTCAGCTGTTATAGTTTATTTTATGTTAGATAAAACCAAATCAGTGGTCAAAGAGGAAAATTATAGTATAAAGAAGGAATTGTTAACTTCTTGGAGAATGATAAAAGACAAAAGTAGAAGGGGAATTATTTTACCGCTTCTTGGAACAGCTTCAATTGTAGGGATTCTTAATAACTGGGGTTTTCTTGTTCTTTCGTTAGAATCAACTCCTGCTAAAGCTAGTTGGACAACTGTTCTTTTTACACTAGCTATGGGTGCTCCAATGGCTTTGTGGGGGTGGTTAGCTGATAGAATAGGTAGAAAGAAGACATTATGGATTGGTGTCGCAGGATTGCTAATTATGTCTGTTATGATAGGTATTGCTTTCTTTGGTAATTATCTTACTGGAGGTAATCCTTGGTATGATCCAAGCTCTCAGTTTGATGCTGGAGGTTTTATCCAACCAGAAAACCTTTGGTTGACAATTATTCTTATTCTTTCTCTTATTATGGGTTCTGCCTATTTTCCAGCAATAAGTGGTAGATTGGGAGATAGCAGTTCACTCGGTGTTACAGAAGGAGTTGATGGTGAAACAAAAGAATTGGAAAAAACTGCTGAATTTCATGGTGCAACCATGAGTATTCAACAAACCATCCTCTCAATAAGTGAAATTATTGGTATTGTAGTTGGAGGTCTAGCATTAATGATTGTCTATGCTCTAGCCAAAACTGCAACTAATTTTGCATATAACATGATTGGAATGATTGTTCCAATACTAATCTTACTTATCTTTACAACAATAGTGTCATTTTTGTGGCCAGCAGAAGATGAATTTATAGAAACTAGCAAAGTTAGAAGAAGGAAAAAGAGCTAAAAATTAGGAAAATTTTTCCATTGAATTAGCTCTTACCCACAATTTTTTAACCTAGTATTTTTCGCAATCATCAATGAAAAACAATTGGTTGTTTCTAAATCAGATGTCATTTAATACAGACTTCGTAGACCCCGATACAACAGTAATTGTTGGTTTTTCTGGTTATGGTTCTGTTGGTACTACTGTTTTAAATCACATTATTGAGAAACTTAATGTTGAATCCATAGGTTTCTGGGGAACACTTAGCTGGTTTCATAAAGGAATTTTAGAAACACCAATTACAGTTTATAGATTAAATATCAAATCTAAAGATAGCAATGAGAAATTTGTTCTAGTAACTTCTAGGCTTCCTATACCTGTTGTCGGATTTAATGCTTTACCTGATGCTTTTTGGAAATGGCTTTCTCAAGAGATGCTCTCTTGGAGAGCTAAACGATATGTGGTTATTGGTGGATTAAGAGAGGATATGCGCAATTCTTCTGACGATGCTTGGACAACTTTAATTCCTACAAAAAAATATACAGAGACATATGGTACCAAAAGAACTTTCAAGGACGATTTAACGATTCGAGGTCCTATCAGTTTCTTACTTACAGAGGGAACAGCCTACAATCTTCCTGTTTTAGGTGTTCTATCCTATTGTAACACATATGATATAGATTTAGATGCAGCATTAATGGCTTTAAAAGACTTAGAAAACCAGCTTAAAATAGATTTAGAATCTGAAGAAATTGTGGAATTTGATTTTTCATTTCTAGAAAACCAGATAGAACTTTTCCAAGAAGAATCAGATTTTGAAGAAGAGTATGATGAAGAATTCGACGAAGAGTATGATGAAGAAT
>CAZJUB010000013.1:0-52147 GCA_964549075.1 uncultured archaeon
ATACTTGTTGTAAAATTTGACGGAATTAGAATCACTGCATAATAGTTTCCATTCTCAACTTGGCTTATTCCATCTTCATAAGTCCCATTAGTTAACGTGACTCTTGTATCATTCACTAAATTATCAACTATCAATGTTCCTAAGCCAGAATCTTGATTGTCAATCAATACTGGGAGATTTATAACCTCTCCACTAAATGCTAATCCAAAAATTAGCATGATAACGATAGGAACAATAGAAAGAAGTGCAACGGTTCTTCTATCTCTTCTAAACTGGTTTATAGTTCTTAAAGCTATAGCCATAACTCGTCGCATAGAAAAAGCTAAATTCTTGGGTTGAAATTCTTTTTCAGTTGATTTCTTTTTATTCTTCATTTATGACCTCACCTTCACTTAATTTTATGAAAATCTCTTCCACTGTCTCAGCGTTATGTTTCTTTTTGAGCTCCTCAGGAGTGCCTTCTGCAATTAATTTTCCAGCTCTCATTAGTCCTATTCTATCAGCTCTTTCTGCTTCATCCATAACATGTGAAGTAATTACTAAAGTAACACCTTTATCTTGTAAAGATCGGAAATAATCCCAGAAAAATGATCTTAAGACAGGGTCCACACCTACTGTAGCTTCATCAAAGAAAACAATTTTTGGAGAGTGAATTAAAGAACATGCGATACTTGTTCTCCGTTTCATCCCCCCTGATAGGTTTTTTACCATAGTTTTGCGTTTTTCTTCAAGTCGAAGTATTTGGAGCAGCTCAGTAAACTTGGTCTCAAATTCGCTTTTATTCATACCATATATTCTAGAGAAGAAACGAACATTTTCTTCCAATGTTAAATCTTCATAAATAGAGTATTCTTGAGGAGCCAAACCAATATAATTGGTAATTAAACGTCTTTTCGCTGGTATTGGATACCCAAGAACTTTGATTGAACCTGAAGTTGGAAAAAGAGCTCCACTTATCATGTTAAGTGAAGTGGTTTTTCCGCTTCCATTAGCTCCAATTAAAGCGTAGATTTCTCCTTGTTTGATACGAAGATTTAAACCATTCACTGCTTGAACTTTACCAGTCTTGTATATCTTTACAAGATCTTGTGTTTCAATAGCATATTCAGTTTCAATTGTCAATCTTTATCACCACCAAAGCATATAACTACTACTTATGTTAGTAGTAATCATCTTTATAAATTTTTTGTGAACTACTACCATCGATAGTAGCAACAGCACAATTCAAAGAGAATAAGAACACATATAAACAGTGCATTTAACTTAAAGACTTGAAGAAAGAAGGGATAAAGATGAATGAATCAAACAACAAAATCGGATTCAAAAAAAGTCTTCTGAATCAGTTTGATAAAAATTGGGAGATGGCGAAAATTGCTATTTATGCCTGTCCAGAAGATAAATGGCATAGTGGGACTGAAGACTGGGTATATTCCTTTACAATTTATCACATAATAGAAACAGCTGGTTTCTATTCTAGAGATAATCCTGAAACCATGAAATGGGGTAAGAAAGCTGGGATAGACTGGAATAAAGATCAGAAGGAAGACATAGAAGAAAAAAAACTCAAAATTTCTAAAGAGTTTCTATTAAATTATTTAGAAGAAATTAGAGAGAGAATCAGATCTTTGTTATCAGAAACAGACGATAATAGTTTACTTCAAAAAGATGAGTTTCATTGGTTTGATTCAGTTTTTGAAAAACTTCTTTATCTTTTGCGTCACAATTCTCATCATATAGGTGAGTTAGCTAGAACTTTACGAGATTATGATTGTGATAGAATTAAATGGAATTAATTATAATTGATTTACTTAAAGCATACTTGAAACAAATACAAGCATAGTTAACCAAACCTTTCGTTTCACACGAGTTTTAATAATATACTAAGTGTAATTTTACTTGCAGAAATTAAATAAGGAGGTTTTGCAAATCTTTGCAGTTGGAGCTGAATTCTTTGTTTGGATGAAAATCCTTGGAGAAAACAAATTTAGTGTATCGCTTAAAAAATTGCCTAAAGCGTTTATAATCACATTTATTATAGTCCTTTTTTCGCCTTTTGCAATTTTTGAAAAAATACTATCATGGAAAAAATTACGAAATGTCAAACTAAAATATCAGCCAATTTTCATAATAGGTCATTGGCGTCAAGGAACGACCTTCCTCCACGAATTATTCAACTGTGATCCCAATTTTGAAGTTATGACTCTATATGAGAGTGTATTTCCAAATCATTTTCTCTATTTTGAGAGTCTCATGAAAAGGATTTTTGGTTGGTTTCTTCCTGAGACAAGACCTCAAGATGATGTGAAAATTGGGGTGGATGCACCTCATGAACATGATTTTGCTATTGCAAATCTGAGTTCAATGTCTCCTTATGTAGGAGTTTATTTTCCAGATAATCAAGATCTATATAACAAATATGCTACATTAGAAGGAATGACTGACAAGCAGATCAGAAGGATCAAAACAAGCTTTGATAAAGTGATCAAAAAACTAACTCTTCTAAAGAAGTATAAAAGATTAGTTTTGAAGAGTCCAGTTGATACTGCAAGAGTTAAATTCCTTCTTGAACTCTATCCAGAAGCGAAGTTTGTGCACATTATAAGAAATCCATATGAAGTATTTTATTCAACAAGAAGAATGCATAAAAAACTTGTACCTGTTTTTCAGTTACAAGAAGGATACACAGATTTAGACGAATTTATCTTCAAGATATTCGAAGGGATGTACAATAAATTTTATGAAGACATTAAAGAAATACCAGATGGGAATTTTATAGAAATTCGCTATGAAAATTTTGTTACAAATCCTAAGGGAACTATGGCTGAAATATATAAGAAACTCTCTTTACCAGACTTTGAAGAAGCTGAACCGTTTATGGATGATTACCTTGATAGAACAAAAGATTTCACCCCTTCATGTTATAATATCCCAGAAACAGAAAGTAGGTTGATCGACTCCCACTGGCATAAGATTATTGAAAAAATGAATTATAAAAAACCAATCTAACTTTTGGTAAGATGATACAGAAAATAGATAAGAAAAATAAAAACGCAGGATGATAAAACTTGTTTGCTATAGGTGCCAATCTTAAAACGTGGTTGAAATTATTGATTGAAAATGAATTTAATTTGTCATTATTACGCATTCCTCAGATCTTCATTATAACTGTGGTAATTGTATTTCTTACGCCCATAGAAATTATCGAAAAACTACTTTTCAAAAGAAAAATTAAGAAAATTAAAATGAAAATTGATCCTTTATTCATTTTAGGTCATTGGCGTCAAGGAACTACATTCCTTCATGAATTACTTATAAGAAATCCTAATCATAGTTATATGACAATGTTCGAATCAATTTTCCCTAATCATTTTCTCTATTTTGATAAATTCATAAAAAGAATCTTTGGTTGGTTTCTTCCTTCTACAAGACCCCAAGATGATGTGAAAATTGGTGTTGATGCACCTCACGAACATGGTTTTGCAATAGCAAATCTTTGTTCAATGTCTGTTTACTCAGGAACATATTTTCCTCTTAATCAAGAGTACTATAATCGATATGCTGCTGGTGAGAGGTTAAGCAATAAAGAAAAAAAGAAATTAAGGTATTATTATGAGTATATTATCAAGAAACTATACTATAAAAATGGAGATAAATTATTGATTTTGAAGGATCCTATTGATACAGCAAATATCGATTTTCTTTTAGAATTATTTCCAAATGCAAAATTTGTACATATAATTAGGAATCCATACGAAGTCTTTTTTTCAACTAAGAAACTACATGAGAAAACAATACCGATTTTTAGATTGCAGAAAGGTTACCCAGATCTTGAAAAATTAATTTTTAATTCTTATAGAGATATTTATGAGAAATTCTATCAAGATTTGAAACTTATACCAAAAGAGAATTTTGTAGAGGTCAAATATGAAGATTTCATTAAGAACCCTCTTACTCAATTAAAATTAATTTATGATAAGCTTGATTTGAAAGGTTTTGAAGAATCTTTACCAGAAATACAAGCATTTCTTAATCAGGAAGCGGATTATGGTCGAAGTAAATACAGAATCTCTAAAAAGGATAAATTGGAAATTTACTCGCATTGGGGTAAAATAATAGAAATTATGGGGTATAAAAAACCAGAAACTATAGTAAAATAAAAGTTATTTTACTCAATTTTTCATTCAATCAAAGATATGTGCGAAGGTACAGGACCTAAAAGAAAACAGAATATAACCAGAACACGATGTATCCATTTTAATCACCTATTACTCCAATAGTTGGGATAATTGGTTTAGAAAACTGGAATTTCTTTGTCCATATTGTTAAAAACAAAGTTCCTACGAAAATAATTATACTTGCGATCATCATTGTATTTGTTATTCCAATAGCATCCGCTGTTAAACCTGAAACTGAAAGACATGAAAAACTGAATACCTGTATATAGGCATTAGTTGCACTATAAGCTCTCCCTCTTACTTCGTTGGGAACCTCTTCTGCAAAATATGCATTGATACTAAGACTCATCATACCGTTAAGAGTTCCCATGAAAAATCCGAAAACACCAATTATATAGATTGAAGTTGTAAATTGAAAGATAAGATAATATACAACTAAAGAAAGTGCTCCAGAAATTATCGCTCTTGATCGTCCAATTTTTCGTTCATATTTCCCAAAAAGCAAATTACCAACAACGGTTCCTAGAGCGATGATTGCACCTATTATACCATATTCTGTTTGAGCTAGATTTTCAAAGAGAAAATTACCACCATATCTAACTTCGAAAATCCAAGGATATAGTAAAGGTCCAGCAAAAGCTGAACCTATTACTAATACGGTAAATAATAAGATGAGCACCTTGATGATTTTATGTTTAAAGATGAACATTATACCCTCCTTTAGGTCTGAGTAAACTGTATTTACTGTGATTGATTCTTTTTCTCTTGATGCAGATGGGATTAGAGTAAAAAATATCACTAAGCCAGATAACAAGTAACAGCCACTAACTATCCAGAAAGCAGGTGGCCCAAAGAACGCATATATTGGTGCAGCTACTAGAGGTCCTAGCACTGCAAATGTTTGAAAAATTAATCTACTTATACTGATTGCTTTAACATATAATTTTAATCCCACCATTTCAGGGATAGCTGCTGAACGAGGTGAAGCAAAACTTGCAGATCCTACTCCATCAAGAAAAGCAATCACTAGTAAGAAATAAAGATTATGAATAAAGGGGATGGAAATTATTGATATTGCACGTAATATATCAGAGGAAACCATTATCAATTTACGACTAATTCTATCTGCAAATACCCCGGATATTGGTCCGATAAGTATCCAAGGTAAAGTCTGTGCAGCTAAAACCAGAGTCATTTCTGTTTTAGACCCAGTAAAGCTATACACATAAAGAACAATCGAGATTCTGAAGACAGCATCTCCAAAATTGCTAAAAGTTTGACCAAAAAGCAATTTTACAAAATTTTTATTTTTAAATACATCTTTGAATGATGATTCTTCGTTATTTTGCGAAACTGCTGTAGTCATGAGAATTACCTCTCGAAGAAAAAGATTATTGAAGAGATCCCTTATACATTACATACTCTTCAAGAGATTCTAACACTTTTTTGCGCCATTCTTTTTGAATTAAATCTTGCTTTTTATTTTTACTAATCATATTATCACCTCTTTATTTTGAGCTAATCACATAGTACTGAGATATTTATTTATCAAATATCTGGATTGAGCTTTTGCTCTTCTTGTACGACGAGCTCTTTTGAGCTGATTCAACTCATTCTGTAATACTCTAATTTTTTCATCCAATTGCCTATCGGCCTCATTAAAGTCTAAATCTACATATTGTGTTGTCATTTTTTTCACCATTTTATGTTCAACAAAGCAACTCTAACCTCCAAGGAATCTTCCTGAGGATAAATTGTCACGCAGTGTTCTCTTTCTTTTCTTGTTGCTCTTCCTGCTTGTTTCTACCACTTCTTGCAGATCTTTGATGTTTTCATCTAACTTCTTGTTAATGCTTTGAAGTTCTATTTCGAGTTTTTTTGTTGTCATGCGATCACCTTTTTCTCACCTTTAGTGAGAACTGTTCTCACACCACGTAAGAATTCTACATATAAAAAGTTTTCTCACAATGAGTAAGAACTGATATCAGAATGATGAGAAAACTTAAATACTTGAAAGAGATAATTAAAAATAGTAAAGTTGGTAATAATGTTATATAAGGATTTAATTGATTATGAACCTAAACCTGTATTGTTTATTGAAGATGAAGCTACAATGGATATACTCCGTAATCCGCTCTATACTCCCATACTCTCAATCTTGAGACATGGAATAAAAACACTCAAAGAGATCAAAGATGAGTATAAAAACCACACAAAAAAAACAGAAATTCCTTCAGATAAATCTCTATATCGCCATCTAAAACAACTTAAAGATGCTGGATTAATAGCAGAAGCAGGAAGGAGAGTTTATACAGAACAGACTTTAACTGAAAAACTATTTAGCAGAACTGCATATTTCTTCTATTCTCGACCAAGTGATCTTGAAAAGAGGAATAGGGAGCAACATCAACGACAAGCTGAACTTTTAGCAAAATTATTTAAAATTACTTTAAATATTCCTCAACCGCCTTCAGAAGGTATGTTGAAGATAACAGATAGAATCAAATTAAGTAGTATAAATAGTCATGATGATCTTTTTAAGAATCATGTTGAAGAATTAGTTAAACTCTTTGAAAACGTAACTGCTACAGATCTTCAAGCGGTAGTAGAGATGTACTGGATTATCAAACTGATGTTGGGGAAATCTGAATTTGACGAAGACTTCAAGAAATATCTCAAAGTAACTTAAAAAACAGCTTACAAAAATTCATTCTTAATTTCCACAGCTTTTTTAACTGAAACCTGTACAAGTTTGAATAGTATGAAAAACGAGACTAAGAGTTTAATTGATGAGCTACTAGTTCGTCCTCATTCAGCTTTTCTAGCTACAATTGATGAAAATAACAATCCTTCAATAAGAGCAATTTTTAACTTAAGATGTAAAGAAAGATTTTCTCACCCAGCCAAAATAATAGAGGAGTATGATGACAATCCCTATACAGTATATATTTCTACAAACACTTCTTCTATAAAGATGAAACATATTATTGAGAACAACAATGTTGCAATTTACTTCAGTCTTCCTGATGAAAGCAAAGGTATGATGTTACAAGGAAAAGCAGAAATTCTTGATGATATTGAATTTAAGAAGAAAATTTGGGAAGAATCATGGACAATGTATTATCCTGAAGGGTACACTGACCCAGATTTTACAATTCTAAAGTTTATACCTATTGTAATGAGAGGCTGGTATAGAGGACAACATGCGTATAATTTTGAAGCATAACTAATCAAGATTGTCTAAATTTACATATCTGTACTAAAGACAAACATTAAATTCTGTTTACAAAAATTGAATTTATCATGCCTAAGGAAGAACAAGTCTTCAATGTGAAACTAATATCTGAATTTGAAGAGAAAGCTAAAGAGGAATATATCAAAGTTTCAGATGGTTCAGAGGTAAAAATCTTAATTACTAAAGCACCAAAAGATAGTTTTAATGGGTACACTTTCTTAATTATTCCCGGGTGGGGTACTATCGTTCCTGGTTGGGAAGAGGTCTTAATGGAAGCAATTAAGGATTTCAACATTTTATATATTGAGTCTAGAGAGAAAATATCTTTTCATCCTGGTAAAGGGAAAATCAAGAATGATGTGAATAGACTCGCTCTAGATGTAAAAGAAATCATAGAGCATTTAAAAATAGACCAAAGTAAAATTGTAACTGTTACTTCTTCATTTAGTACTCTCACTATAGCAGATTTATTGGGGACTAAAAAAATTATACCAGCTCTTTCAGTTCTCATTGGACCAGTCTATCAATTTAACATGCCGCCTACTACTAGATATATCTTCCACTTTTTTCCAACATTCTTCTTTTATCTTACAAAACCAATTTGGAGATGGTGGGTTAAGAAATATAAAAGCGAGGATGCGGTACAATATGCAAAATATATGCGTGTCTTGGAAGAAGCTGATCCAAAGAAATGGCGAGCAGTTACTAAGAGAGTTTGTTTCACCAAGGTTTGGGATTTATACAAACAAATCGAAGACAACTATGTAGTAGTTGTTGGCATGGAAAAAGATAAGATGCATGCAGCTGAATTAGCGAAAAAAATTGCTAACACAATTTCAGATGCTAAATATCTAAATATGGAAACAAATAGAGCAACACATTCAGCTGAACTGGTTAAACTAATTAGAGACTTAATGAAAAAAATTCCTAAGAGCTAAATATTTTGTTCGAAATTTGCTGATTTTTTATAATATGATTTAGCTTGTAATTATGGATACTTTTCATAGCGAAATTTTCAAAATTGCGGATTTTCTGTTTTTCTGTGGAGAAAGGTTATTAGAGACAGAAAGTTTCATATTAGAATTAACTAGACGAAAAAAAAAGACATCTGATGAAGATTGGAGAAAGAAAATAAAAGAATTCTTAGATGAATACAAAGAATACAACTGTCAGGTTGATGTATTAGATAAACGAACAAATGTAACATGTTCTCTTATAAATGTTAATCCTTTGAAACTTAGGACATTATACATGGAAATAATAGCTCACTTAGATTTAAGTACTCAATTTTCCATTATTCAAACTGATGAACCTCTGATTTATTTAATAGAAGTTAAAGATGAACTAGAAAAGATTGAATTAAGAAATTAAAATTCAGTTTTCTTAACCTCTAGGTAACTCCAAACAGCATCATAAGCATCTTTTTCTAATTCTTTTAGAGTTTCACTCTTATTGCTGCGAAGATATTCTTCGATATAAGGTGTAATAACGTTATTTAGACCAATTTCAATTAGTTGACTTCTATCAAAGTTGGAGATATCTTTTTTGTAATTGTTGAGTATTTTTGCTCCTTCATCCAACTGTTTGATTTCATATCTTGAACTCTTCACGAAGAAATTTTTCAAATACGCAATTTTATGCAAAAGTTCTGCAGATTTCAAATTTATTTTATGACGACCTTCAGGGATAAATCTTTCAGCAGTATAATCTAAACCTAATTCATAGCCATATTTATACCCCTTAATCTCTGGCCAGACTAGATTAAATTCCTCGAAAACCTTTCTGTCTAGATTCCCATATTTATCATTATTCCCATATAGTTTTACATACTTTGGATAAGTATCAGGAAAATACTGTAAAATTGTTCTCATAAATTGGTTCTTATTTCTTCCAGGTTTCAAAGTTAATCCCCAACAATAGATAAATTCCGCACCTGCTTCTTTTGCACTTTTATAGATGGTATTGATGTTTTCATCTGTATCTCCAATAAAAGGTAAGGAAGGGTAACAATAAACTCCTGAGTGAACTCCTTCTTTTCTCAGTTTACTAATTGCTTCAAAACGTTCATTTGTTGTACTAGCATTTGGCTCAAAGATCTTCTGCATTTCCTCATCTGCTAAAGTAATTGTGAAACTTGCACAAGCATACGTTTCTTCATTTATTTTTTTAAGTAAATCTAAATCTCTAAGAATTAGCGTATTTTTAGTCAAAAAGAAAACTGGGATTCTATATTCGTAAGCAAGTTCTAGTAGCCTCCTAGTCACCTTAATTTTTTCTTCAGCTGGTTGATAAACATCACAAACACCTCCTCCAATAAAGAGAATAAATTTACCTTTCGATTTATTATCAGCTGAATCTCTCAGATTTGGATAATAATCAACTAAAGTTGATGTTTTCTCACGATTAATTGGAAAGAAACCTTTCTTATTTAGATATTGCTCTAATAATTCTGGTGCATTTTTCTTTACTCTGATTCTTGTACCAAAATCATCATGCATATAGTAACCTTCTGATTTACCATCGCAATACACACAATCATGATAACAACCTTGATAGGGATTAAGATAAACTTCAGCCCAAGAGAAAAGGGATATTCTTGCAGTTCGAACTAAAGATTTAGCTTCATATTCTTCGATGATCATAGTGAAACCATTTTTACAGATTTTGATACTTTTCAATATAAATAATCACATATCAAATAAGAATTTATGCAAAAAATGAGAGAAAATTAGTAAGTAATTCCATGTTCAAGATAGTATTTCAAGATTGTTAGAGTTTCACCCCAACTAGTTGCATTAGAAAGCAATATTTTTCTACCTTCAGAGGTGTTTTTAAAACCATGCTCTTGAACAAAAATTATTGTTCCTTCATGAGCATAATCAAGCTTAAAATGAACAGTTGTATAATATGTATCATTATCAGGTTGCCATTTGAATGCAAAATGATATGGTCTGATAAATTCTGTTATTATTCCTTTGTCTTCAGAAATTATTTCTCTATTATTAGCATCCTTTGTTTTCCTTCTGAAATAGATAGTACCTCCAATAGTATTATCAACTACTGCACCTTTAGTAAACCATTCATCTAAGCCTTCTGCTGTTGATATAGAATCATACACTTTTTCAATAGAAGCTTTAATTATTGTTGAATGAGAGATTTCAGTATCAAAAATTTCTGACATTATTATCAGTAAGAAATTATTTCTTTATTTTTTAACTTATTATATTGAACAAAAATTTTGTTTCTTAACGAAATTATTCGCTTCGAATAGTCATTAATAGAATTTAACATCGAACTTAGTATCAGCTAATAATCTTAAATTAAAGTAGTGTTTACCAAAGTTGAGTTTTTTTCACGATTAATACTAAATTAGCCTATTCTGAAGCTATGAAGAAAATTGGTAGAAGCCTTAATAGGTTATACCATGTTCCAGATAGAATTTTAGCAGTGTCAAAGCTTCTCCCCAGCCAGTAGCACATGCTAACATAGCTTTTCTTCCTGTTGGAGTATTTTCAAATCCTGATTCTTGGACTTTGATAATTGTTCCTTTATCAGTTTCATCTAGCTTAATGTGAACAGTTGTAGCATATGATTTATTATCCGGATGCCATTGAAAAGCAAAATGAGTCGGTCTAGTTACTTCAATAACGGGTCCTCCATCTTCAATCACTCCATTCTGCACATCAGCTCGTTCTGATTCCCATCTAAACAGGATTTTTCCACCTTTCCTCCTATGTACTTCTGCTCCTTGTGTAAACCACTCATCTAGTCCTTCTGATGTTGATATCGCATCATATACTCGTTCAATTGGAGCTTTAATAATAGTTGAATGAATAATTTCGGTATCGAAAATCTTAGCCATTTTAATCAAAAATATTTCTCATTTTTATTTTTAACTTATTATGTTGGACAAAAATTCCCTTTTTATAGCGAAAACATTCGGTTTAAATATCATTCTTGCTGTGTGAGGTTCGTGTCTTCTAAGAAAGTTATTCAGATTTCAGTTCGAAATTTAGTAGAATATGTATTTCGTAAAGGAGATATTTCCTTAGGTTACTTTGGGAGATCACGATTATTAGAAGGTACTAAAGCTCATCAAAAAGTTCAGAAAAAAAGAGGTAAGGGGTATAGAAAAGAAGTAGTAATCTCCGACAAAATAGAAAGAAAAAAAACCATTTTATTATTAACAGGTAGAATTGATGGTATTTTTGAAGAGAATGGTAAAACAATTGTTGAAGAAATTAAGAGTACAGGAGGTAATTTAGCTCATCTCACTCAGCAATCCAATCCTAGCTATTGGGCTCAAGCTAAAATTTATGCATATATCTATGCCTTACAAAACAATCTACTGACTATAACTATACAATTAACGTATTTTCAGATAGATCAAAAAAGTACTCGCTCGTTTCAACAGGAATTCAATTTTGGTGAGTTGAGAGCTTTCATTGAGGAAACAGCAGATAAATATCTAGATTGGGCTAACACTCTTGCTGATTGGTTAGTTAAGAGAAACAGATCAGTTAAGTCACTAGCTTTTCCATTTGATAATTTTCGTAAAGGTCAAGATAAGATGGTTAAAATCGTAGGTGAGGTAATCGATAACAACAAAAAACTATTCTGTCAAGCTCCAACGGGAATTGGTAAAACAATAGGAGCACTTTATCCTGCAGTTCAGAAACTCGGAATGGATTTTGATTCAAAAATCTTTTATCTTACAGCAAAAACAACAACTAGATTCATAGTGGAAGAAACATTAGATATACTAAGGAATTCAGGTGTAAAGATCAAATCTACAACAATAACCGCAAAAGCTAAAATTTGTTTTAAAGAAGAGGTAATTTGTGATCCAAATTATTGTGAGTATGCAAATGGGCATTTTAATAGAATAAACGAAGCTTTGAAGGATATCTATAAAGAAGATTCCTTTAAAAAAGAAATAATTGAAGAATATGCTCGAAAGCACAAAATATGTCCTTTCGAATTTTCTTTAGATTTAACCAATTGGTCCGATTGCATAATTTGTGATTATAATTATGTTTTTGATCCTAGAGTATATCTAAAAAGGTATTTTCTAGAAGACAAAGGAGACTTCGTTTTTTTGATAGATGAAGCTCACAACTTAGTTGATAGAGCTCGTGAAATGTTTTCAGCAGAACTACAAAAACAACCTGTTTTAGAGCTCTATAGAAAAACAAAAAACAAATTACCAGCAATTTCGAAGATACTCAAACAGATAAACCAATACATGGTAACAAAGCGAAAACTATGCCAATTACTTGGAGGTAATATTCTTATTCAAAAAGAATTGCTAGAAGAGTCCTTTTTCAAGTTGTTAAGAAAGTTCTCAATTGCTGCAAATGAGTGGTTAGAAGAGAATATAATAACTGATTTTCGTGATGATTTTGTTGAATTTTATTTTAATGTTAGAACGTTCCTAAAAGTTGCAGAAGATTATGATAAACGTTTTATCACATATATCAGAAAATATGGTAACAATATTATAATAAAGCAATTTTGTTTAGATCCTTCATATCTTCTAAAAGAAGCGCTTAATAGAGGAAATTCTGCTATTTTCTATTCTGCTACACTTACTCCTCTCGAATATTTTAAAGAGCTACTTGGAGGAGATAAGACTAGTTCAAAACTTCTTCTTCCTTCACCTTTTCCAAAAGAAAATTTCTGTTTAATGTTAACTGATGGAATCTCTACTAGATATATTGATAGAGAAAAAACTTACGAAGATATTGCAGAATTAATTGGAAAAACTATAAATGCTAAAGTAGGTAATTATCTAGTCTTTTCTCCATCCTATGAATACTTGGAAGCAATTCTAAAGGAGTTTATTCCCAAGCAGAAAGAGATCGATATTATTGTACAGGAACAAAATATGACTGAAGAAGAAAGAACAAAGTTTTTAGATAAATTTTCTATGTTTGGCGAAAAGACGCTTGTAGGTTTTGCAGTTATGGGAGGAATTTTTGGTGAAGGCATTGATCTTATAGGTGAAAAACTTTCAGGAGCAATTATAGTAGGAGTTGGTCTTCCCAAAGTAAGTCCAGAAAGAGATATGATCAAAGAATATTTCGATAAACTCAATAATAGAGGATTTCTTTTTGCTTATACATATCCTGGTATGAATAAAGTTCTACAGGCAGCAGGTAGAGTAATTAGAACTGAAGAAGACAAAGGAGCTGTTCTTCTGATTGGAGAAAGATACTCTACAAGAACATACTCTGTGTTATTTCCAGATGCGTGGTCAGAAATACAAAGAGTATTCGACAGTATAAGTTTGACAACAATACTCAGAGAATTCTGGAAAGAATAAAAAAAGAACTAAAGCTCTCCTTTAAGATAATTATGAATAGCTTCAGTTTTTGTAGATTTAATAATCTCTTGAACAAGATTTTCAAAAGCTGTTTCGACATTATCACCGTATTTTGCTGAAGTTTCAATATAAGGAATATCATATCCACTCCATTGAGAAAGTGCTTTTGCATATTTTGCACCATATTCCTCAGGAATAGTTGTGTGTAACGAACCTCGAAGGTCATTCTTGTTCCCAATAAGAACCATAGGTACTTTCCTATTTTTATTGTTCTTAATTAATTCACGAACCCAATTTGCCAACTGTTCATAAGTATCAGGTCGTGTGATGTCAAAAACTAAAAGAGCACCTCTTGTTCCTATATAGAAACCTTCGCGGACTGCAGAAAATCTAGGTTGCCCTGCTAAGTCCCAGATAATCAAAGTGACTTCATAATCATCAACTTCGACAACTTTCGTAGCAAAATCAGCACCTAAAGTCATCATATAATCCCTATCGAAAGTTTCACCTAGGAAGTTCTTTCTCAGAGACGTTTTTCCGACAGCCCCTTCGCCCAATAATGTTATTTTAAATTTTTTAGTTTCCAGATAACCCACCATTATTAGCTGTTTAATAATACTAGTTAGACTAATATATTATATGCCTTTTGGTTGTCTGATTTTTGTTCTAAGTTGAAAAAATTTGAATATTAACTCCCGACAAAAACCGTATGTCGTGACATTGTACATTATAAAGAACACTTTTTTGAGCTGATTAAAAAACTGCATTACATCTTAGAATAAAAAAATTAGAAAGAACAAAGGATTCTTTCTATTTTGTTATAGGAAAGTATAATATAAATGGGAATTTACTCTCATCAGGTTCTCTCGGATTTGTAGTTTCTTCTAGACATTGATGTTTTCCGTATTTGTATATTTTACTTTCTTTGACCCACTCTGCAAGTTCTTTCCAAACTCTTCCTAAATTATTAATTCCTAGACAATTCTTTGTAACAAATAATCCTTCAGGTATCACTTTAACTGTTACTTCATCATCCACCTCAAAGTCGTCTGGGATAGACATCCAGAACTCATATCCATAAGGATGGTCTTTATCAACAATAAACTCGCCTGTTTCTCTATCGTACTCGGGATCAGGATTGTTAAACCCAAATACTCTGTGTTTATCTGGTTTATCGTATAATCCCAAGGGATTCGCCCAGGCATATAATTTAGCTCCAGCTTTAGGTTCAGGATCACCTAGAAATTCACCCATTGCATGAAATGAGACAACTCTCATTTCTGGTAAGGTCACTATTTTGAAATCATTTTCTTTTACCATTTTTGATTCACTACCTAATATTGTGTATTTATTGATTAACGCTTCATAGCGTAACCTTAAGGATTCAAGCCTTTCCTTTTCACGAACTTTTATTTCCAAGAAGGTTTTAGCAGTATTTATCAGGACATCTTGTCCGTCAAAGGAGATCTGATAAAGACCACGTTCTTTCTTCTCTATTAATCCACAATCAATCAAAATTGTAAGATGATTTGCAAGAGATGTTTTCGCGATTGTCATTGATTCTTCTAATTCACTGAACTCTAGTTCTTCTGTAAGCAATCTAGCAAGAATTTCTATTCTTGTCGGGTGATCTAGAGCTTTATGAAGGTCAGCAATCTCATCTAAAGATTCGAGAATGAACAATTGTATAGATTCGTTATTGTGGAATGGCATGTTTCCCATATTTCTCAACTCAACTATGTTCATAAGATTAATTCGGGGAATTTCTGAATACATGAATACATGAACAACTGAATAAATATATGTCGGTACAAAATCAATCTAGACTGAATTTTTCTAAAATTGAAACATTAATAAACCCCTTTTTGTTCAAATGCATGATACTATGTCAAAAGAAAAGATGAAGGGAATTTCTGTAAAGAAAAGTGAAGACTTTTCTCAATGGTATACTGAACTAATACAGAAGGCTGAATTAGCCGACATGAGATACAACATCAAAGGTATGGTACCGTACAGAGCATGGGCATCAATTACTATTAAAAGAATGTACGAGAAATATGAAAGAGCTCTTGAGAAAAAGGGGCATTTACCTCTAATTATGCCTACACTTATACCGGAAAGAAATTTCTTATTAGAAGCTGATCATGTTGAAGGCTTCTCTCCTCAAGTCTTTTGGGTTACACATGGAGGAGATAAAGAACTTGAAGAAAGATTAGCTTTACGACCAACTAGTGAAACAGCTTTATATCAGATGTATTCTCTCTGGATCAGGAGTTACAATGATTTACCTTTCAAAAGATATGTCTCTGGTCAGGTTTTTCGATATGAAGGAGGAGATACTAGAGCATTCTTTAGAGCAAGAGAGTTCCATTGGATAGAATCTCATGATGTTTTTGCAACTGAAGAAGAAGCAAGGCAACAAGTTATAGAAGATATGGAAACCACATATGAGATGCTGCAAGATGAATTTGCTATCCCAATTATCTTCTTCCAAAGACCAGAATGGGACAAATTTGCTGGAGCTGTTCATACTTATGCTGCTGATGCACTGATGGATTCTGGCAGAGTCTTACAATTACCTTCAACTCATTTATTAGGTCAAAATTTCTCTAAACCATTCAATGTAACTTTCATTGACAAAGATAATGAAGAAAAGTTTGGTTATATTACATGTTATGGTCCTGCAATAAGTCGCATTTATGGAGCTATGATTGCTTTATTAGGAGACGATCAAGGATTGGTTCTCCCATGGGATTTAGCTCCTTTGCAAATAGTTCTCATACCAATTTATAAGACAAAAACAAAAGATTTGGTTTTAGAAAAGGCAAAAGAACTATTGAAAACTATTCAAGGATATATTCCCGATGTCTATATAAGACTTGATGATAGAGATTTCATCAGTCCAGGAGAAAAATTCAATGAATGGGAGTTAAAAGGAGTTCCACTCAGGATAGAAATAGGTCCCAAGGATATTGAGAATAATCAAATTATTAGTGTAAATAGAATTTCTGGAGAGAAATTGAAGGTTAAGCGAGATGAGCTGAAGAAATTCATCAAGGAATACTCGAAGAAATTTACAGAACAACTCAAGGAGAAGTATGCAGTTCAATTTGAATCTCAAGTCGTAATTGCAGAGACAATTGATGAAGTTAAAAAAGCAATTGATGACAATAAGATTGCTTGTACTGGTTTTTGTTCTATAGATTTCGATGGTGAATCTTGTGCTGAAGTCGTCGAGAAAGAAGTCAAAGCCTATATCAGAGGAAAAAGAGTAGATTCAGAAACTAGAAAATTTGAGAAATGTTTAGTTTGTGGTAAAACAGCTCATGAGACAGTCTATATAGCTAGAAGTTACTAGACAGCTATTTTTTCTTTCTTTCATTTTAATGGATTAAATCTTTATAGAAACGTTAGTCCCAAGACAATTAATAATTGTCCAACAACATAGGTAAACATTGTAATAATTCTTTCATACTTGAATTGAACAACAAATCTACCAATACCATTTAGAATATCTGAGATTAAAAATACCCAGGCACCTATGTATAATAGTATAAATCCAGTAACTGTTCCTAAATTCAGTAAGAAAGTTGTACTTATACCCATAAATGTTATTACGAAAATATAGACTGTGACAGCTATTGTCATATCTCCTGTATGTTTCGTAAGTTTTGGTTGGACTATAGCTGCACAAATCACAAATGGTACTGCAAGAAATATACTCCACCATTGAAAATGACTAAAATCTTGTGCCATAATGATAAATGCAATTATATAGAGTACATGTCCAAATAGAAAAGAGATCAAACCAGCTCGCAACCACAAATCCTTCTTTTCAGGATCAGGAATCATAAGAAAGACATCTCCTAAGAATCCCCATAGAAGAGCAGTTACTACCCACCAGTTAACTGTTAGTTCATTTGAAGATATATAAAAGAGAATTAAAAAAGGAATAATAAGTGGTTTCGTAATATATCTTATCCAGAGATATTTTAAATCATATTTTTCAGAAAGAAATTCTCCAAGAAGATGAAATAAAACTATGGCACCAAATATTGATATAAATTCGATATTTGCATCAAACCAAGTCATAGGAAATAAAGAAAAATGAAATTTATAAATTTTAGGCTCTCAATTGATTCTTGTTCATCTTTTCTTAGGGGTTAGATCTATTAACTTATATTCTCTCGAACCTAAACCTAGTGCATAAGCACTTGATAATTGAGTTTCAGCTATTATAGGCCGAGACTCTTCATCCACCCACACACTGAATAAACCAAGTTTTTCTTCACCAATTTCCATAGCTTTTGGTTTAGGATTAATAGTTGTATGTGGTGCTACAATACCTGTTTCAGCTGGCGATTTAGGCATTCCAGGTGATTGTGTAACCAAATCTACACAAGCTTGATCGATTGCTATAGGATCTTCAGAATAAAAGATACCTAAATCTGGAACTAGGATATTCCCTCCAGCTGTTGCACAATCGCAGTGACTTGTTATATCAACAGCAACACTAATGTATCGCAATCTGTCATTACCAACTCCTTTAACAACACCAGCTGCATTATCCATCATTCTTTCTACTTGTTCAACACTAGGAATACGTTTTCTACGAGCAAATACTTGTTTACTTTCCATCTCTTCTGGTTTGATACCATAGTGACACTTTGCAAAACACATTAGACAAGCTATACAATTTTCTGCGTCATGAACTATCTTATTATTTTTATCTAAGGACAAACATTGAGTAGGGCAGATTCTAATACACTTTCCACAAGCAGTACAATTATCGGGATTTTTCACATAGATATTACTACCACCACCTGCGTGAGCTGCACCTTTGCCTTCTTTTCCAACACAACCGATTCCCAATTGTTTAAGAGCACCACCAAAACCTGCTCCATCATGACCTTTGAAACGAGAAAGAATAATTGTTTTATCCGCAATTTTCAATCCCATAGCCACTGCAACTTCTTTGATATATTTTCCTTGATCATTCTTAACTCGAAAAGTCTCGGTGCCAATTACACCATCATCCATAACAACAGGCGCATTCATTGACGCAGAGTTTATCCCATGTTGGTTACCAAGATTCAGAAAACCAGGACCATTTGACATTGTATACTCTTTATTAGCTTCATCCCAGCCTAAACCAACACCTTCACACACCCAAGGTATACCCCCAGCTTTTCTAACTAAATCAACAACTTTTCGAATATACATAGGACGGAGGTGTCTGGTTTGATTTCTACTTCCAAAATGAGTTTTAATAATTACGATTTCATCAGGCTCAATCCAATTGCTTAAGCCTACTTCTTCATGATTCCATAAAAGCTCCAGACGGTCTATTAGAGAATCACCTCTGAAAATATCATCAGTACCTACCATATACACTTTAGATTTGCTCATGGGAGTATCTAGAATTGATTATTTATTAATTTATTCTGTTAAATAAATCCCAATTTTACAGACTTCATCCCCTTGCATGACTGTTTCCAAAACTTCAACTTTTACAGGTTTTCCTAAAATAAACTCCCAAATACCTTTGTAAAATCCTGCTCCACAGAGACAGTAATACTCTGGAAGTTCTTTTTCTGGATCTTCTAATACTTCTCTTATTCGAGGACAATGACAGAAAAGTGCTCGTTTTTTATTTGGATCGGTTTCCTCAAACCATTCATGAATGTAAGCGCTTTTAGGGATTTTAGTAGCAATTATAGTATTATCATCTAATTTTCCTGCCATACCCATTCCTCTCTTTATAATTTCTTGTATATATTTATCTTCAACATTCATCTGTTCTTTGAGAATATTCTCAAAATACTCTTGCATAGCTTTGTGAACTAATTTTACATCTTGAGTTTCGTCATAGAGAACCTTAAATTGCTGAAGATTTGATCTTGGATATTGACAAGAACATCCGGTCATAATCTCATATTTCTGCTCCTCACTAACAAGATCATCTAATTTTTCCATAGCTTTTTGAGTCCAATTAAAAACTTCAATCCTAGAAGACTTTGAAGTAATTCTTTCAGATCCTTCCAGAAGTTGACCTTTCACTTCTGTATCTGAGTAATCCTCTATACACATTGTGAAAACTCTCAACCAATATCTGTCAAAATCAAATTCATCAGTCATTACTATCATGATGTCATATGTCAATTAGCTTATATTTTTACGTATTATTTTCTGCTAAAAACTTATTAATTTGCTAAAATAACTGTAATTTATGCCAACTTTACTACAACTCTATTCTCTTTTAGAAGAGGAACGTATGAAGATTCTTGAAAGATTTACAAAAGTAGATAAGAAACATCTTTACTATTCGGAGAAAAAACATACCTGGAGTTCAGAAGAATTATTCCGACATATTTTGATGAATAACTATTGGTTACTTGACAATTTACCAGGTGGAGAAAAACTTGAAGCTCCACAAATTGCATTGAACACTGGTCAAGAAGGAAAAAGAGAAATTAGCATAGATGAGATTCGAGATTCTTTTATTTTGATTGCTGATATAATTAAACAACGTCTTTCATATTTAGGAAGACAAGAAGAGGAAGAAATTATAGACTCGTTTCAAGGGAAGACGACTCGTCAAGCAGTCATTTCAAGATATATTTTCCACGAATTACGACATTTGGGGCAAATAAATTGGATATTTAAAAGGTCATCAGGATTAACTGATAAGGAGATTTATATGTTATAGTTTTTATCAAATTCACCTTGATTTATAACATAGCTACTTTATTATCCAAAACCTTTTTCTTCTTTGTTGTTTAAGTCCTAATATATGAAAAACGTTGATGTTTGTCTAACTTTTGATCTTGACGCTGACAGTGCTCAAGTAAGAAGAGAAGATGAGCCAGTAAAAGTTTCGAAAGGGCAGTTTGCTATTCAAAGAGGAGTTCCGAGAGTTCTTGAATTACTGAAAAAACATGAAATCAAAGGAACATTCTTTGTATGTGGTTGGGTAGTTGATAAGTACCCAGGAACAATAGCTGAAATTAGAGATGCTGGGCATGAAATAGGAGCTCATGGGTATTTACATGAAGAATTAGATAAAATAGAATTCAATGAAGAAACAATTGTACATGAACACACTAATAAACTACTCGAAGAGCTGGATATATCAGTAAAAGGATTTAGAGCTCCCTATTGGAAACTTTCTAAAAACACATTAACAATTATAGCAGAGATGGGTTACAGATATGATTCATCTTTCATGGATGAAGATAGACCCTATATTTATTCAGTTCCTGAATCGCCTAGAAATCTTGTAGAATTCCCAATTGAATGGTTTATGGATGATTGGGTACTTTTCGAGATTCATCAAAAATCTCCTACTGAAGTATTTGATATTTGGAAATCACAATTTGATGCGCTTATAGAAATGGAAGATCTAAAAGATTCGAGAAAAATTTACACTTTAACCTGTCATCCAAGTTGTATAGGACATGCTTACAGAATAACAATCCTGGATAGACTCATTCGTTACATGAAATCAAAACAAGTTAAATTTCACAAGATGTATGATCTTGCAGTTGATTATCTACTCTAAAGGTTGACAACTAGGACTGTAACTATTTGTTCCACCAATTGATATTTTTTTGATTGATGTACCACAGTTTTGTTGATCGTTTTTCATTTCAATTTTTTATTAATTTGAGCTAAAATAATTAGAGATTTTGATAATTCAACCATTTAACTGGCTTCCTTTATACGCATATCTGACTTAGCAAAATATGAAAAAGCTCGAGAATTATATTTCGTACGAATCTTTTTTACTAAATTCTTTAATGCTTGAAGTCCAGTTGTTCCATTTTTTTTACACTTTATCTATTTTTTACTTTTTTTTACTATTTAAAGAAAATTACGACACAATTATGAAATTAAAGTAAGGCAAGTTTAAATATAAGGTCAAAACGCGTATTTGGATTTAAATTAAATCACAGCAAATATCTCGTTTTTTTTCCAAAAAGTAAGGCAAGTTTAAATCTTATTTAAAAATCTGAAACTATGCTTAAAATTTACCCATAAAATGTTATAAAGGCACAAACGAAACTTACAGCTCAGAACCTACAAGGTAAGAAGAATGAATGATAAATATACATACTATAAAATGAAATTCGAACACCATTTACTTGAGGGAACACATTATAATATAGGTCAAAAACAAGCAGAGATTCTCAAAAAAAGAGAAAATGTACCTATGGTTTATCTTTCAGGTAAATTCAACAAGAATAAATCAAGTTTCCAGAATTTTAAAGAATCTTTTGAATTCTATAATAGTTTTTGTCCTGGATTAAAAGAAGAATCAGAAGGTTTTGCAGATGCCTTTAATGCAAAAGTTGACCAATTGATGCTTTATGATTTTCCAGCTTCAACACAAAATTGTAGTCACTTTGCAGTTTTACCAGCATTAACTAAGAATAAAGAGACACTAGTAGGACGAAGTTATGAATGGAAACATGATGACGAATCTTTAGAGTTTCGTACAACAAAAGTAAATGGAAAATACAAACATTTAGCTTTTTCTTGCATTCCATACGGAAGATATGATGGCATAAACGATCAAGGTTTATGTGTTACTAGTTCAGCAGGCGGAGCTTGGAGAGGAAAATTCACTAAAAAATCTATTAGTTGGGATTTGGCATTAAGAGTAATAATAGAAAATTGTAAAGATGTGAGTCAAGCAACTAAACTACTTGAAGAAATTCCCATATATGGAACGAATATTTTTCTTGTAGTTGATAAAACAGGTAAAGCTATTATGATGGAAAATTTTAACACAACTATTGAACTAAAAGACTATGATCTTAATAGCGAAGAACAGTACATTATTGCAACAAATCATTATGAACTACCTAAAATTGAGGGATTTAATGAGTTCAATATTCCTTGGTTGATATCGAATTCTAAGAAGAGACGTGAAATTATTGATGAATCAATTAAAAGAAACAAAGGTAAAATTACTGAAATGGAAATAAAAGAAATTCTCAGTAAAGAATTTCCCACAGGAATATGTTGTCATTGGTTTACAGATTATTTTGGAACACTATGGTCTTCTAAATATAATGTAACTAAAGGAATAGCTGAAGTTTGTTTTGGTCCTCCTACTCATAATCAATGGTTCTCTTTCAAAATAGATGACGAAATCACTAGAAATGATTATGAAGTTACTTTTCCAGATAAAAGAATTGATATGTGAAGTAACTTCTTTCCTACTTTTTTATATACTAGAAAAACTTCTCTTTTTTGTGAATTCTAAAAAAGACAGTAATTTTGGATTAGGTAAGAGAGACCCAAGATTAGCTTATAAGAGAGCTCTTTATCATGGTTGTGGATATTCAGATGCAGATCTAGAGAAACCTCTGATCGCCATTGCTAACTCTTTCAATCAAATGAATCCTGGTCATATTCATCTTAATCAACTTGCAGATCTTGTTAAAGAAGGAGTCTTAGAAACTGGTGGAACTCCTATGATTTTCAACACAATTGGTATTTGTGATGGAATAGCTAATAGTGGGGAAAAGAGTAAGTTTGTTTTACCATCAAGAGAGATTATTGCAAATAGCATAGAAAGTATGGTTCAATCACATGGTTTTGATGGTTTAGTATGCATTTGTTCTTGTGATAAAATAATCCCAGGAATGATTATGGGAGCTATAAGATGTAATCTTCCAACAATTTTCTTAACTGGAGGTGTAATGGATCCTGCTCAAATCCCTGGTATCGGTACTAAAGTTACTTCAGATATTAAAGAAGCAATAGGTCTATTTAATGCTGGTGAAATTGATGAAGAAACTTTTAGATTAATTGAAGAAAAGACTTGTTGTTCACCTGGTGCTTGTAACATGATGGGAACAGCTAACACCATGGCTTCTATAGTTGAAGCTATTGGATTATCTTTACCAAATTGTGCTATGACACCTGCTATTTCTATGGAAAGAAATCAACTAGCACATAGAACTGGAAAAAGGATTGTAGTATTAGTAGAAGAAGAGGTTAGAGTAAATAAAATACTGACTGAAGAATCTCTAGAGAATGGAATTAGATTGGGATTAGCTATTGGAGGATCAAGTAACATGGTTCTTCACTTGTGTGCTATCGCATATGAACTTGGCATCGACATGACACATGATATTTTTGATGAATTTTCTAAAACTACTCCTTTAATTGCAAATTTCAAACCTTCTTCAAACATTAATCTGTTCCAATATCATGAAGCAGGTGGTGTTCCAGCTACAATCAAGGAGTTACTTCCTATTTTGAATAAAGAAGTTCTAACAGTTTCTGGATTAAAACTGGAAGAAATAGCAGAACAATCCGTGAATAGAGATTATAAGATCATACACTCTTTAGATCAACCATTAGCTTCTGAAGGCGGTTTAGCTGTCTTAAAAGGTTCTTTAGCTCCTGAAGGAGCTATAGTTAAACAATCGGCTGTTCACCCAAATATGCTTAAACATAAGGGACCAGCAAAGGTTTTCCATAGTGAGGAGGAAGTAAAAGAAGCTTTACTTGACAACAAAGTTGTTCCAGGTGATATATTAGTAATCAGATATGAAGGACCAAAAGGTTCTCCAGGAATGAGGGAATTATCATTACCTGCTGCAATTCTAATAGGAATGGGTTTAGGAGATTCAGTAGCTATGATCACTGATGGCAGATATAGCGGAGCAAGTAGGGGACCTTGTATAGGGCATGTTTGTCCAGAAGCGTGGGAAGGAGGCCCAATCGCTCTTGTAGAAGAAGGAGATATAATAGAAATTGATATTCCAAATCGACAGGTTGATTTACTCGTTGATTCTGGAGAACTAACAAAGCGCAGAAATAGATGGAAAAGGCCAGAAAAGAAATACAAAAAAGGAATTCTCAGCGTTTATCCAGAGTTAGTTTCTAGTGCAAAGAATGGAGCTATATGGAAAATTTAAGGTCCATCAGTAATTTCATTTACTTTTACTTCTCTGAAATTTTCTCGTACAGATCTCACTGTAGCAAGTCCTAGTTGAAGGATATATCTTGCCTCTTTGGGATTTAATTCTATATCTTTATCTTCCCTCAAACCTTCTACAAATTCGTTTGAACAATTTATAAACGAGGAACTCCAGCTCGTATCGATATCAAGTTTAGAATTCCATTGACCTGTTTCATCCACCCAGTGAACTCCTGCTTGTCCTGGAGCACTATCTCCGCAACTTTCAAAGAATTTTCCTGTACAACCTGGAATGAAAATTATTCCTTTTTCTCCAACAATTTCCATATATTCATCACAAGCATAATGGTCTGATTCCATTGGTAGAAAATCATGAACACTTGTATTCCAGGTACCATAATGAGATTTGTTCTTGCAAGAATAGATTACTACAGCAGGTGTATCATGTTTTATTACTCCTTGAATCTTCTTTACTCCTTGCCAAGCTAATACTGATTCTATAGGTTCGTCTAAGAATTGTGCAATAATACTATGTTTATGATATCCGTCATCAAAAAGAGTTGGTGAATTGTAATTCCCTTCTTCACTAAAACGCCATTTCCAGGAGGATATTGGAACTTTCCATTCAGATAATGCACTTAATCCTCCCCACATTCTGCAATCTACTCGTTCTGTTTTTCCAATTACACCTTCGTCGATTAATTTTTGTGCAAACTGATAAGGTGGATAAAATCTAAAATTCTCAAATATTCTAAATCTAACTTTATTCTTTTCAGTCGCTTCAATCATGGCATCCATTTCAGATAATGTCATAGCTGGGACTTTTTGGAGTGAAATGTGCTTACCTGCTTCAGCTGCTTTGATAGTTTGCTCAGCATGAAGATTATGAGGAGTAAGAATCTCTACTGCTTCAACGTCCTTATTTCCAAGAAGATCTTCATAGTTTGTATACACATTTTCTACATTGAATTCTTTAGCAACTTCTTCAGCTCGCTTCTTATTTTTATCACATACAGCAATTAATTCCGCTTCTATATTATTCTCTTGTTTATATGCTTGAAGGTGGAGTGTACTTATTCGTCCTAATCCAATTATACCTATCCTGACTTTATCAACCATGATTTTCGAATGAATACACGTTTAAAGATTTAAAAAAATGTTGGAAAAAAAGGAGGATTAGGTTCCAATCTCGACACCAAATATAGTGCTTAAAACCCACTTATTAAAGAAACTAATCAATCCAGAAAGTGTTCCTACAGCTGAATAAACAAATAAGACATAATATTGCCATTTTGAGATATTTATTCCAAAAATTGCTTCCATTTTTCTTTTATAGATCTTAACCGGAACATTTACTGTTTTAACAATCTTATAATTCTGCTCGAATTCTATTCTCAGATTACTTGTAAGTTCTTTTGACCACCTTGTAGGAGTTAGGAAAAATTCAATAACAATTTCTTCAGCTTTCGGATCAAAATAAATAATCCTCTGACTTGGAGATACAACAGCAACATTACCTATAGCAATAGGTCTTACAATCATGGGTCCTTCTTCTAATCCTTCAATTCTAGTTGTAGCTTCAGTCACTTTTTCTCCTAATTTCTTAGCTGTAAGTGAAAAGTGTTCTGCTTCTTTTTTATCTAATTTCAGCTCTTTAATCGTAAGTGCTTCATCGAATTCTTTACTTTTAATCAAAGTAATTTTGAGTCTAAACACTTCATCTAAGCACATGTTTTTTGGAAGCATAATGGATAAATCTCTTGAGAGATCATCGATAATGATTTCCTCTTCCTTCGCTAGAGTTGGAGGAATATAACTTGCTCTTTCTTCAACTTCTTCTCCATAATCATCAACCATTTCAGCTTCGTCCATCGGTGGTCTTGCTTCTTCAAGATCTACCATTTTTTCTTTCCTTTCTTCAGCCATCTCCTCAGCTTTAGGAGTACTTGGTATAGCTCCAGCTAAGGTATCTATTGTAGTAGGTTTCTTTGCAGCCTTCTCTTCTTCTATAGGAGAGGAATCAAAAACAGGTTGAGGAGAGGGACTTGATCTAGCAGCTTTACTCTTTCTTTTTTTAGCTCCACGCTTGGATACAGAACCTACAATTGGTATTTCTCTATCTCTTATTTTAAATAGTCTATCTCCGAAATCAATTTTTTTTGCAGATATAGCAACAATTAGTGCGAATACAGCTGTTCCTACTAGTATTGCACCTATAATATAATATAATGCATCTAAAGCCATGAACTACTATTGTGATATGGGTTAAATAAAGATTGTGCGAAAATTGTTTTTCGTATAAAAGCTACGGACAATTTTATTTCGTGTGATTACTAGTTTTTGTCATAAATTATCATATGTTTTACTCACGTAATACTTGTCCTTTTTAATTGCATTTTTTTTTGATATAGTGGGGTATTATGGCTAAAAAAATGTGCTATGAAGGTGAGGTCGTTTTTATCAATAAATATGGCACAAGATACCGTAGATGTGATAAAACTGACTGTGTGTGGAACGCTGATTGTAATGAAATATCTACTGGAGGTATAATGTCAGGTAGAATAAAAATTCCACGTTTTAAAGTAAGAGTGTGTAATTGTTCAATAGAAAATCCCATAGCAATTCATGAAGCTATAAAAGCCAGCTGTTATCCAGTAGAGGAAAAAATCCAAGGAGATTTAACTAACATAGAATTTATCAGAAATTTAAGAGAAAAACAAGCTCTGTGATAGTTAAAGCTTTAAATAGAGACTCCTTGAATTTCTCTTGATATGGATAAAAAAAGAATTCTAAGAGATACTTTCATCTATTTAGCGAGTTTTATTGTTATTGCATTAATGTTAGAAATAACAGCAATAGCTTATTTTCCTGGTGGTAATCATATTACAGGAGATACTGAAGGTTTTGATTTTGTTTATAATACTCTTACTGATCTAGGAAGAAATCCAACTCCAAGTGGAAAACCTAATCTCACTTCACAAGTATTATATCGTATTGCAGTTTTCTATATGTCGTTTTTTGGAATTGCTTACCATTCAATAATATGGAAATTTTTTACAAAAGACAAAGTAACGAAATATCTTAGCATCGCTGGATCTTTCTTTGGAATTGCACAAGCGGGACTTTATCTAGGAGTGCTTTTTGTTGAGAAACATCCAGAACATAATCAATTTATTGAAGCAGCTGCTGGTTCGTTGATAGCAGCTGTTTTACTATATATGATAGCTTTTTTTAGAAACAAAGAACTAAATAAAATAAATCAATGGACGTATCTAGCTATATTTAGTATTGCGGTCATATATGCATCTGTGATCTTTGCAGGATTTTTAATAGTGAATTCTGGAGGGTCAAATACGCTGTTTGTAACAAGTCAAAGAATAGGCCATACCTTATTTAATTGGTGTATAGAAATCTCATTTATCATACAATCTGTTGCGATATATTATTACCTTAAATCTCAAAAGATAATAGAAAAATAATAAAAAAGAAAGAAAAAGGGAGAATTAGTCCAGTTTATTTCCACAATTGCCACAAAACTTGGCACCTGTGTCATTCTTAGAGCCACAGTTGGTGCAATACTTCATTTTACCACTAAGCTCATCATCTGTTGGATCTCCACAGCTAGCGCAGAATTTTGCAGCTGGAGATATCTTCTTTCCACATTGGTTACAGGTAATGAAAGCAGCTTCTACATCTCCTTGCTTTTCAATTTTATCTGCTTGTTTTACTTCTTGTTTTGAGAAGAGATTGTTTATCATCACTGCACCAGTTAAGCCACCGCCTCCTCCTTCAGGGAGTTTATCGACAACTTGCGCCATACCTGCATATTGTTGGACTTGACCAGCTGAAACACCAGAACGCATCCAGAAGAGTCTATCACGATATTCTGGAGTAGTATCTATTCCGCCAAATTTTAGTTGCTTCAGTTTAATTCCAAACTCTAACAGATCACTAGCAACTTCTCCTTGTACAGATGACGATGTTTTTCCTAGATTTGACATAACATCTACAATGCTTTTTTCGGATAATTTGCTAATAACTGATTGTACAACGAAAGATCTGAAGAATTCATTGAAAGCTGCTGTAGTGTATATATTTCTATTTCCTGCAATTTCAAAAGCAAATTTTTGAATATCGTCTATTTTATAGAAATAATCGCCAAAAAATTGCAGTGGAGCTAATTCTTGTGTTTGAGATCGCCCTCCGAATTTTCCTTGAAAGTCTGCCATATTGACAAAAATCACTTGACAATTGAAAGGAGATTTATCAAATCCAACAATTCTTGACAGAAATGTTGTTAACAGTGGAATATTCTTAGTTTTTATAAAATGTCTACCTGATTTGAGTACATCATAAACAACGGAGTCTTTGATAAATACTGCAACTTGATTAGGTAAAACATTACATTGATCACCCCAATTTAAGGTGTCACGAGGATGTCTATATAAAATTTCATCGCCACGCCCTAGGGGCCATTCTATTACTTCTACCATTTTTATACCTCTTTAGTATTATAGAATTTTTAACCTCTAACGGTTCTATTTCAAAATATTACATTTCTTATTTTTAAAGGTATTTAATGAGGGACTTTAAAACTCAATCAGTTCTTAAATTTCTAAAAGATCTCAATCATTTCTCTAATTTCATCATAAATAAAAATTTAATAACATGTTTCCAAGTTAGTTTGTTTGCCTATGCTATCTAAAAAAACTTTGAGTCGTCTGAATCACATTTTTGGCTTTATTATTTATTGCATTTTTCTACTATACTTTGGCTTTTCTATTGCAAATTTCGTAGTTAAAGCTGATGAGCTAAAAGCTGGTGGAATTATCCTCAATTTCCTAGTTCTGATCTTCGAATTATTAGGACCTCTGTATGCTACCTATTTTCTTATCCAGAATATAGATGGTGTTCTTGATATCGGAACTATAAAATATGATATAAAGAAAATCAAAAACAATCCTTTAATTGATGTTATTATTCCAGTTCATAATGTAAATCCGAAAATTCTAGATTTAACTTTGGAAGGTTGTAGTAAGTTTTCTTATCCAAACTTTAACGTATGGATCGCAGATGACAACTCCTTACCTGAGTTCGAGAAATCTTCACAAAAACTTGCACAAAAATATAATTTCACTTATATGAGAGGAAAAGGCAGGTCTTACAAAGCAGGTGTAGTCAATCAAGCTCTTGCACAATCAAAAGCAAAATATGTTGCTATATTTGATTCAGACCAAATTCCTGTCCCTGAGATCCTTGATAAATTTATAGCCATATTACAACAACATCCAGAATATGTTTTTGTTCAGGCTAAATATGAGTTCAGGAGTGTCACCAATTTTCTGCATATTTGGGAAACTATGTCTACTCATCAATTATTTGTTTCAGAAGGAGGTAAAAGGAGAATAGATTCAGTTGTTTTCTTTGGAACCTCTGCTTGTTTCCTTAAAGAACACCTCTATCCCTTACCTGAGAACAAGCTTTCTGAAGATTATGACCATTATATCACAATAGCTGCCCAAGGTTATCATGGATATTGGTTAAACGAAGTTGCTGCTAGAGGATTATCTACAGAATCATTTGATCACAAGATGTCTCAAATGTTTCGATGGACAAAAGGGCAATTTGGAGCAGTAATGGACCATAAAAAAGAATTATTTCATAGTGAATTAAAACTTAGACAAAGAATTGATATTTTTATGAGTTCAACAGTTGTAGTTGTTTTAACTTCGTTTTACTTTATGGGAGCACTGTATATAGCTTATTATTTCGCAGATATCCCTTTAGTAAGAACACTTGGAATTGACCAATTCGCACCTATAATCATGGCAGTTATAGTTATGGTAGTATACTTTGGTGTTTTTGGAGCTGTGGGGGCTTATTCCAAAAAATCAAAAGATTTCAAATTCAGATGGTGGCATGTTTTGTTTTTCATGCTATATGGAGCTCTGATGGCACCATTCTTACTGATACCATTAGCAAATGGTTTTCTAGGAAGGAATAAAATAAAACCTGATAAGAAATTTCAATGGAATAAGAAGATTAGAGTCTATTTGATAGCAACAATATATACAATTCTTGGAATTGGATTTGCTTTTTTGGGAGTAATTTCTATATTAGACACAATGAATATAGGAACAATGTTCCAACTATACACTGCAGCTCCGTACAATATTTTCTATGCGATATTCTTTTCTATAGCTTTCATGTTAATCTTTGCTCTACCATTTGTTGCAATTTCAAAGAAATTCTTTAAGATAAAGGAATTTTATACAGAAGACACAAGTATTTATTACTAAGATTTGATTAGAGGAATTAAATTTCCTCTAAGTTTTCTTCATAAGTAGATTCAGGTTGAAATTCTTCTAATTTTTTATCAATTATTTCCTTACAAACAGGACATTTAGGATTGAATCGTAACCAGGTTTCAAGATGGTCAACATGATAAATATTACCGCATAGTTGACATTTAGCTATCTTTGTTCCTCTCTCGATTTTACTGTTGCATATCATACATTTAGGTAGAAGTTCCTGGCAGTTCCAACAACTATCTCTACTTATTTCATTAGGTCTATTACAATTTGGGCATCTTACTAATTTTCTATATTGAAAAACTCTTTTCGTTTTTTGAGCTGTCTTATAGAGATACATTCTTGCTTTACTTATATCTTCACCAAAATGATCTCTCCAATCCAAGATTGGCTTGATTACAGCAATACCACAAACTAATGCGGAAAGCGCGATTCTAACCTCTAAAACAAATATATCTAAGAGTTGTAGTACGATGAACATCACAATTCCAAACACAAAAAGGATAAGGTAATTTCGAATAATGATATATTTAATTGCTTTTCCAATAATTTTGAAAAACTCAACTGTCTTTTCATATAACCATACTACTAATTTTTTCAATATTTGAGGTATTTGTTTAACTGCTCTCCACCATGCTTGAAAAATGGTAACAATAACTCTACCAACGGTAGCTAGAATATCAGCTATTTCCTTTCTGAAGTGCCAGAGGAAATTGATTAGGATTAAACCTCCCCCAATCAGATACCAATAAAGTGGTTGAATCCATACCAATATTTCAATTGCAGCTAAAACTATTATTGTAATTCCTACAACAGAGAACAAATTCCATGGAGAAAGAATTAATTTCCAATTTATTCTTTTCCACATCCTTTTCAAAGCTTCTTTGAGTTTTTTCATTAAAGCTATTATTTTCAAATTCAAATCATATGCTTCAAAAAAGAAACCAAAAACAATAAGAATTACACCAGCAACCATGGCAATATAATAAATATATTCTCGTTCTATTACTGTCACTCCTACTGCAAACAGAATTGCAGGCAAAGCAACTAAAAGAAAACCGATATATGCAGTTATAGCACCGGTTACGAAATAATCAATTCCTTTTCTCCTTAATCTTCTTAAAATGAGAGCGAAAAATAATATCAAAACACCAATGACAAAAATTCCCAATATTATCCTGAATACTAGATCATCATAAGTCATGTTAAGAGCTGGAACTAAGGTTACAGTCAAGAGACCAATGATACTTAAAACAGATAGAGAGAATCCAATCCATAAAGTAGTAATAACAGGATTTCTTTCCACAAGATCCAGTTCTTTCTGTTCTTTTTCCTGTCCAATTGAATCCTTTTTACTCATTTTGTCCACCTCTCACGTATTTGTTGAATTAATTTCTTTGTACTTCCAGTTCGTAACTTCTGCAATTCTCGTCTAAGTAATATGAATGCAACGACTGCAACTACAACAAAAGCGGCTCCCAGAGAGATTCTAATTGCGGTTTCAACATTTTCAAAAATATGGAAGAAATCTACGTTGAATGCTACTAAAAAGCCGTAAACTAAGGTAAATATCATGACAATCAGAAGAACCAGTCTGATGCCATTCTGATATATATAAATTGAAACAGATTTGATAGAAAGCCAAATTGTAACCAAGATTTTATAGATAGTCTTAGGTATGCTAACCAGAAATTCCCAGAGTTTCTTTGGATGATAAATGAAATGTGCAAATAGAACAAACATTCCACCAATCGAAACAATTATTATAAAAGGTATAAAACTGATAATTTCAACAGCGAAATAAAGTAACAATCCAACAACTACTGCTATAAATCCCAGAATTCTAGAGAGGATAACTCTATAATCGAAGAAAAATTTGAAGATAGCTTTAACAGCATGATAAATTTTTACAAACACTATCTTCCTACTAAAAACCGCACTAATTATAATTACGGTTATTCCAATCCACACAAGATACTGTAATTCTTCTAGTTCTACACCATAAACAATAAGGACAATTCCTCCGGCGACACCAACCAACCTAAGGAATTCTTTTGTAATTGTCCACCAGTTTTTCTTGATGAATTTGATTAGTTCTACAAACCAATTCCATATTGCTTTGAAGAAATCTACTATTAAATTTACAAAACGTAAGAAAGGATTGTAAAAAATCTCAATTCCAATAAATTTGATAACTTTCCAAACTATCTTATAATGATGAGCTGGTATATAACCACAACTAACTGCTAAGAGAACAACATACCACCACTGTAATAGCCATGTTACTGATAAGTAGATTATAGCGCCAAGTGCTACGAAATCTAAAAGATATAAGATTACTTTAAACCAATTCTTAACTAAAAATTTAACAGTTTTAACAAGTACCTTCCATAAAAATCTCAGCGGTTTTCCTAGCCATTTTATGAAATCCCAAAAAGCAAGAACTATCCCTTTTAAGAAATTGTATAATCTTATTAAAAACCATTTTCTAATAAAGATTTCAACTAGAATGATCCCAGCGATACCAGTGTAAACAAGGTAGTAAAAGTCAGAATTAACAACACCATAATAAATAAGAAAGATTCCAGTGCCTACAAAAATCAATCTTATTGTTTCATTAATAATTCTCTTGTAATAAGGTTTAATTATTTCTTCCCAGATAAATTTGAAAAATCCCGAAATCGCATTCCAAGTCGCGATTAAAACAGTTTTTCTTGAAAAAATCAGAGAAATGATTATAACAAATATTCCAATTGCTATAAAGTAATTAAACTGTTCAAATACAGCTCCATGATAGATAAGATATACTCCTCCCGCAGCTCCTACCAATCTTAGAATTTCTTTTAATATAGACCACCAATATTTTTGAAGAAATTTTGCAAATGAAACAATTCTATCCAAAATGGAAGAGGCAATAGTGGAGATTAAAATCCAAATTTGTTTTAGAACTACTAGCCTAGTAAATATTAAACTAACAATTATAGTGACTATACCTACAGTAATGAGAAATGAATATTCTGGTAAATTCAAACCATAATAAATCATTACTCCTCCACCAGCTGCTCCTGCAAATCTCATTATCTCTTTAAAAATAGGCCACCAATTTCTTAGCAAGAATTCGAAGAATCTTACAATAGCGCTCCATATTGATGTAATTAGGTTTTTAAAGAAAGTGTATACTTTGGTTAAGCTCAGATATATTATATCTACAACAACATATTTCAAAGCTCTCCATATTAGTTTATAATGGTGGATTATTGGATAAACACAACTTAATGATAAAATAACTAGTTTCCACCATATTATCTCCCAGAGGATTAACACATATATTATTCCAGCTAGAGAAACTAAATCTAAAGTATAGAGAAGTATATCTAACCAATTCCTTCCTACCCATTTTGCAAACCTTACAGTTATTTTCCACAGAAACTTAAAAGGTTGGATTACAATTTTCCAAATCAGCTGATCTATAAACGTAAGTTCGACCATAATTCCAAGAATGATTGAACCTATTCCCCAATATACGAAATAGTTGTATTCAAAATATCCTAAATTTAAATTTCTTAAAAACGAGATATCTTTGCTAGTGGAAAGGAGAATTAATAGGAAACCTATCACGATAAGAAATACTCCTAATTGTACCTTCTTATTAACTGTTAAGTTGTAACGCAAAATCTGAACAATCAAATAAAATACAATTACCAGAGAACTAATGATTAAAGCAATAAATAGGATATTATTGAGAAGTGTAATCTCTTCAATAACTAAGGATAAGATAAACAAGGCAACTATAATGCATACAAACGAATAGTAAAAAACATTAGAGAGTATTTTATGTACTCTTTTATCATCCTCTAGTTCCATCTAGTAACATTAGTTAGATGAATATTTAAATATTAACAATTCGTAATTTCTTACCTATATCTAGTTAACATTGCATATCTCACAAGTTTAATATTTATAAAATCACATTTTTATCAAGTGATTTTATGTCTGGACAAGAGTTTATTGTACCTTTAAAAGAAGTAAGTGCTATTGGTTCAAAATTCAGAATTATAAAACCTTCCGAGAAAAAGTGGATACTTAACATTGCTATTTTCATTGCATTTTATGGATTTTGGTATTTAGCATTAGCTCTCCCTAAATGGGATAAGGATCCTCAGAAAAATTATGTTACGATAATAATTATTTTATTAGTTACTTTATCAATTATCTCTCCAATATTGTCGATTTTCCTATGGAATTGGATTGGTAGATGGGTAGCTAAAAAACTTGTATATCAGACACTTAAAATCAAACATGAAAACAAATCTGAAATCAAAGAAATGCTTGGAAACCTTAAGAAAGAAAATAAGTATAAAAGATTTAAATTCCTAAGAGTTGCCTTCTCAGCTATTCTAAATATTGATATTAATCCAAATACTCAATATTACTTAGAAGAAGAAGCTTTTAATAGCGATGTATCTAGTATCCGAGTTTTTCTAAAAACAAGGATGTATGATCTAATCACTTCAAGTTTTAGTATAAGTATACTAATAGCTATGATAATAAGACTCAGTGGTCCTAGTTCTTTCTTTATTGGTTTTATTGCAGGTGCATTTGTTGTTCTTTGTTCGCCTATGTTAGCTGCATGGATTACACCTTTGATTTGGGCTATTGAAGATGCTAGAATTTCTTATATTAATGATAACAATGAAATTTACCATTTAGCTGAAAGAATGAGAAGAAGTATTCTTAGCAGATTTTTTAGTTTATCAGCATTTCTTTCTGGAATTATTTTTTTCACAGATGTTTTCAGACCCATCTTTGGGACTTCTGTTGATATTAAAGAATCAATCCTATTATTTCTTATATCTCTTGGAATAATGATAGTTGTAATCATTTTACTATCAGGAACTGCGTTTTTAGTTGGTACTCTTTATCTTTCTATATTCCATGAGAAAAATGTAAATGAACTAAGAGATAATCTAAGCCATTTTCTAAAATATGCTCAAAGTAACGCAATTTTATCCAAATACTATGAAGATGAGATGTTGCCAAATTCAAGGTAGAGGATGGTGATAGTGTTTATCAACTTCAACATATTTTTTTCCATCAAATATCAAATATTCAGCATGTACATCATGTAATTCATTGTATTTCTGATACCAAGGAGAAGTACCAAGAAAAGACCATTTTTCAGCAATCTCTTTACTAATAGTTATTTTCTCATTTTCTGCAGCATATTGCAAAGTTTCATCAAGTGCTATTGAACATGCCAGAATAACAGCTGTAGGAGATGTTCGAAAAGATGAAAGATTCCAAATTCTAGTCTTCTTGATGATTTGATTTATAATATCTTTAGGAATTACATCTTTGGGTATATTTGATATTTCAATTAGATGTTCAATTAAAGTCCTATATTGACTTTCAGAGTAAGTATATTCTTTTGTAATATCATAAATATCAAAACTATCATCAACATAAGATGGAATATCTTTACCTGCGGAAATAACAAAGTAGTTAACATCCTCTTTGGGATATTTTAATTTAAGTTTCTCTTTTAACATTTTCAAATCCACATCAACTTCATCCGTAAAAATTACTAATTGCTTACTTGGAGATTTATCAACAATCCATTGGGTTACTGTTTCTATTGAATTCTCTGGATTGGAATCTACTGTTAGATATTTTCCATCTTCTCCCTTCCAGAACTCTGTTCTATAAATGAATGGTAATGCTAACTCTTTGCATTTTTTCATTAGTGAGTAGGAGATTTGAGTTTTACCAGAACCTCCAAAACGTCCATAGATATGGACGTTTTTTTCTGGTTGAATTCCATCTTTCATTCTTCTAAGTAATGGATTAAGTATTTGAACCAGAGAATGACTAATTGTAAAATCAAATCGCATCCAACAACAGTCAGGATCAACCAATGGAGCATATTGTTGATATTTGTCTTTAATTTTCAAAGCATCTGCCCTTGAGAAACCGATATTTATCTGTTTTATCTCGGTTTCATTATGAGGAAAAGGTATTGTAGGAATGACATCTGTTCCGTAAATTAGTTTTCTAGTATTCTTCAAGTTAATTTGATCTTCTGGTAAAAGACAATGATTATTCTTTATGTTGATAAACCACAAATTATTCTTTGTTCTTATGTAGCTTCGGGAAAAAGAATTTGCTAAACGCACACCATCTTCCCAACCAAACTCATCTTGTATTTTATCATAAACAAGATCAACTAAAATTAGATTTTCCAAACTATAATCTTCTTCTGTTACAATCACAACTAAACCTTTACGGTTTTGAATTATACAGTCAAAAAGAGCTATCTCTTTTTTAAATTCATAGACAGCAATAAGCTCAGGAAAAATTACTTCTAATTTTTCGATAAAGGATTTCAAAACTTCTTCTCGAGAGCTCATTATGTTATAATTATAAATTCTCTATTATATTTCTTAGCTCCATGAAGATTCTGCTAAAATTAGCATGTCCTTTATCCTCTTTGTAAAGTTCCTTAAGATCAGGGATGTGGATTCCTTTAATTTGAAAAGCTCGTTGAAGACAATAAAGAAGCAGTTTTCTGCTGTTTTCAACTACATTCATTACACTTGATAATGATACGTTTCTTTGTCTACACATTGCAACTTCCACTACAAAATCACCCAATTTATTGAGATATTCATTAGAAAACCAATATGCACCTTTCATTTTCCCAATTAAATCATTGGTTTTAATTGAATACAAAACTCTAGGAAGGTACAATATCCAGTTAGTTGCAAGATCATAATTGGGAGAATTCGTATGTTGAAATGGATAAGCTTTAGCTATTTGCTCTAGATTTGGTATTTCAAAGAGGAATTGCTGCCAAAAGCATTCTACTGGTGGAATTGGAAAATGTTGTCTTATATCTTCTCCATAGAGAACTTCTCCTTTATTAATAATCATAAAATCATCTGTCGAAGAGAGAGGGTATTTGTTAATTATTTCTTGTTGCATATTTTCAACTACCATTCCTTCTAAATCTTGATGATTAATCCTTGGATTTTCGAGCATTGCATAAGGAACAAAATAAACCTTCAAAATTTGTGAAAAATCCTTATTCATTGTTGAAAGCTTTTCTATTATCAAATCAAGTTCATTAAAATCATTCTCCCATAATCCTTTTTCTAGAATGATAATGATTTTTATCTGACTATATCTTTTGGAAAAATCGTCTAAAACAATATCACCAAAAAGAATGAAAGATTTGGTTGTTAAAGAAGTAGCAGTAAATTCTACAAATGTTTTGAGAAATTTAGGTAGCTCAGGGTATCTATCATAGGTAACTTTCATGGTAATAAATTAGGATATTTTATTATTAGCTTTTCGAGAGTGACAGCTTAAAAATAGAAGAAAAGAAAGAAGAAAAAGAAAAGGAAAAGGAAAAGAGAAGGAGGATTACATATCGAATTCGAATACTTCCCAGCCTGTATATGCTGTACTTTCAACATAGAAGGATATGGTGAAATATACGTTTGTTGGACGGTCACCATAGTCGAATTGTATAGTTAGATGGTGATCAATTAATGTTGTTATATTGACTCCACCTTGAGCAGAAGCAACATCGTATTCTACATCTTCTAGATAAGGACCGCCTACATCATTTAACCAGTATTGAGCGACAGTATCATCATAGACTGTGAATACTTCATCAATTCTATTATTACCTCCCCAGTTAATCTTGAATTTAGTAATAGTTAATGGCACACTTGGGACTTGACTCCTAACATTGAAGGTCATTAATCCTCTAACACCTGGGAATATCCACCATCCATTTCTTCCATCTGTAACTGTAGCACCGTATACACTTAAGACATCATTATCTACTTGTATCTGAGGTAATATTGATGAATTTCCGTTTGCATTTTTGGATAAATCATAAACTTGAGTAATCAATGTATAATTATCATCTGGAAGTACGAAACTGCTAAAGTGCAATGTCCATGTTTTGGTATAAATATTATACGTAGCTTGGTGTTCTACACTTTGTTGATAAAGATATGTAAATGATGTTGTAAGACTGAAGAAATAAACATCAAATCTAGAAGTATCTATCCCTGAAGCATCATCAGCGTATACAATAATGTCAATCGTTTCAGATAGGACTGCTTGAGAATCATTTGCTGGTGAGATAATGTAGCTTGAAGGTGCTAATACGTCTATTAGAGAAAATGCTTTTCCTGCACTGTTCAGATTACCAACTGCGTCTTTTACAAATATTGTAAATGTAAAGTCATCCTCTGCCATTACTAGTGTTTTTACGCCTGTTAGTGTATAAGAAGTTGTCACTTCACTACTTGAGGTAAAAACAGATTCTGATCCATAACTATCGCCTGAGAGTACTAATGTTTGATTAATAAGAGGTGCTCCTCCAATTATATCAGTAAAAATCCAACTTGCTTCTATTGCATCTCCTTGATTGATAATTGAAGCATTGAGGCTTAAATCAACACCTATCGCATGATTATCAATGTTAAATGTACTTGTTTCAATCACAGATTGGTTAAGTTCGTCATGTACTGAATATATAAGTTGATAACCAGTATCATCTGCATAGTCTGTTGAATCAATATTTGTAGCTAAAGGCTCATCATTTAATTCAACGGATAGATCAGGTAGAATAAAATCATATGTTATACCTGAAGCACGATAACCTCCAGAAACAACAACTTGTGGGTCGATAATTCCACTTACCCAACTGTTGTCAGCTGGATTTAATATTGTTAATTGTAAAGACTGAATAAGACATTTATAATTCAAATTTTCAGGTGCTATCACTTCTAAACCTTCACCGTATGTTAAAGCTATTCGGATGGAATTTTCTCCTACTGCTATATATTCTGAAGGATCAAACGATACAGCAATATCCAATCTTGCTGTAACATCAAGCGTTAACGGTAGTTCTTCAACGACAAGTTCAGCATTTTCTATTGTCGTAGTTTCTTCCACTACATCATTCAAGATAGTTATAGAGATATTTGTAATGGTAGTACTCGCTGAACCTGAGTTTTGTAAAGTGATATAGACTAAATCTGCAACAGCATCACCATCACTATCAAACCATTGAGTTGTAACGAAATCCACACTCGAAGATCCTCGTAGTAATGGAACAACTATGAAATAAACCATAGCACTTGCTGCTACTACTAAACTAATAAGTAGAACAGTTGCAATTACTGGTGAAACTGCTCGTTTTCCTTTTCTAATCTTCTTAATCATATAATTACCTCTAAAGGGTTACTATAAATTATAACATATTATAAGGTAATAAATCTTATTGCTGTACTAGTGACAACTTGTAGTTAAAACGAATAACTTATAACTACTGTTCTAACTCGGAGACTTAGAGAAATGACACAAGAAAAAAAGGTTACTGTAAAAAAACCAGCATATATTGAAAATGATAAGCTAGCAGATGAGATAAGAGATCTTATGAAAAGAAAGAATAAATTATACTTCAATATCATGGGTTCAATAGGCGCAGGGAAGACTCTTTTGCTTGAAAGGATGGCTGAAAAATTAGCTCCACTTTACAAGGTTTTCGTGATAAATGGAGATGTAGCTACAACAATCGATGCAGACCGTATAGCAAAAAGAGGAGTAGATACAGTACAAATCAATACTGGAGGGGGATGTCATTTGAATGCGAAATTGATTAAAAATGAATTAGATAAAATCAATATAGATGATTATGATATCTTCTTTGCAGAAAATGTTGGTAACTTAATTTGTCCTTCTGCATGGGATGTAGGAGCTCAGAAAAACATAGTTGTTGTAAGTATTACTGAAGGAGAATATGTGATTAAGAAACATCCAATAATTTTCAAAGGTGCTCAAATAGCTGTAATAAATAAATGTGATTTAGATGGTATGGGGTTCAATTCTGAAACACTTGTAGAAGATGCTAAGAAAATAAAATCAGGTATGGAAGTTATATGTACAAGTGCTAAAGAAAGTACAGGAATTAATGAGTTTATAGCTGCTCTTGGCATTAAGATATAAGGATTGTAAAATATGCATGAATATAGTCTTGCTTCAGCTATAATAAATCAAGTAAAACAAGTAGTGAGAGAGTATAAAGCTGTAAAAGTTAATAAAATCATTGTTTCAGCTGACCCATATGAAATGATTATACCAGATTTGTTACAAGATGCTTATAAAATGATAACAGATGAGCTTGAGATTTTTGCAGATTCTAAATTAGAATTGCTCAAATTACCTGCAGAAATAACTTGCATTGACTGTGACTATAAAGGAGAACCTGCAGAAGAAGGAGATAAGGAATTTGCTTTTAATTTCAAATGCCCTAAATGCGGTTCTCGAGACACTCACCTTAATATTAGACACCTTACAATTGAATCTGTAGACCTTGAGATACCAGAATAATTTTTCATCTTTTCTTGGAAAAATATAAAAGCAACAGACTATAAAATAAACGCATGAAGAAAGTTCTCAAAATTATTGGCGGAATACTTTCTGGCATTGTTATAGTGCCAGTAGCACTTAGTCTAGCTCTTGTAATTGGTATAATAGTTGTTTTGATAGTCTTAATTGTAAAGCTATTCAGATTGATTACCTTCGCAGATTTAAGAAAAAAGAGAAGGAAATCTAAAGAGAAAGAAGTTAAAGAGAGCTAAGAAAATTCAATAAAATTAAGAGATACTTTTGATGTTGTAAGATAAACATCATCTTTTTTTATTTTGTTTTCTTTAATAAAATCATCTAACTGCTGCAAAGATACTTCAAAGATACTTTGATCGACATCCCATAAGCTTGAAAAAGATTTTTTGACAATACCATCATAAATTTGGAGATTCGCAATAGAATTTTCAACAATTTTTGTTTTTTCTAATATAGTAACATCGAACTTTCTTATATATCGCTCGAAGCCTATTGATTTTGGTTCATCTTCCCTTGTAATATTCCAACCGTTTTCATGTAATATTTCAAAGAATTTGACATAGAAGGGATGTAATTTTGTTTCAGTATAAGCACTACCAACTACAAACACTTTACTAATATTAACAAGCTGTTCGAAAAATTCATCATAATGTCTTATGAGATGAACTATCTGAATTAAGAGAATAGCTTGAAAAATCCTTGAGAAAGGTAATGAAAAACCATCAGCTATCAGAGGATAACAAGGAGGATTTATCGATTTTAAATTTAGAAGTTTCAACATTTCTTTTGCGATATCTACCCCAAACATCTGGTATTTTTCTGATGAGAGCAAAGATTCTATTCTACCAGTTCCTATACCTATCGATAGTAAATTGTAGGGAGGGCTTAAGTATTTTGATTCCAAGTAATCCTGAACCTCTTTGATGAAAAAAGCTATAAGTTGAGAAGGAATTACTCTTGTTTCATCATAACTCTGTGCTATTCTATCGTAATTCCAGTATTTCATTTTATTTCCACAAATATCTATCAAATTCTACTAGACGTTTAGATTTTTCTTCTACTAACACATCATCTTCGATACGTATACCAAATTTTCCAGGAACATAAATTCCAGGTTCATCTGTATGAACATTCCCTTTCACTAAAGGTTTATTGTTTCCTTTGACTATGTAAGGTTCTTCGTGGACTTGTAATCCTAGACCATGTCCTAATCGATGAGTAAAATACTTACCATACCCAGCTTTTTCTATTACTCCTCTAGCTACAAAATCCACTTCTTCAGCTGGTACTCCAGTTTTGGATTTTTCAAGTGCTGCAAAATTTGCTTCTTCTACTATAGAGTATATTTTTTTGAACTCATCTGAAGCTTTTCCAAAAACACTAGTTACAGTAATATCAGCAAAATAATGTTCACAAGATGTTCCTGCATCTATCAGAATCACACTTTCTTCCTTCAATTTCTTATTTGAAGGCTTTCCATGGGGGACTGCACTATTTTCATCAATTTGAACTAGAGCCCAACTCATTTCGCTAGAAAGTAGAGTCATTTGTTCTTGGGCAAGTTTCAATATTTCCAACTCCGTTTGCCCTTCATTTATTAAATTCAAAGTGTTAATTATCCCCTCTTTTGTAAATTCTGCTGCTTTAACCATTCTTTCAATTTCTGTTTCATTCTTAATAGATCGTAATTCATTAAAAATTTCGCCACCATTTACAAAGTCACATGAAGGAAACTGCTTTTTTAATTTCATATAGATTTCAAATGGCATTGTAGGCTCTAAAGCAATTTTCTTTGGCTCATAAGAAATTGTCTTTTTAAGCACAGAATAAGGGTTTTCTTCCTCTTTCCATGTTGTTACATCATCAAAAGTCGTTTGTATTTGCATATTTTCTTTTTCAAAAAATGGCGCTATAAGCAAAGAATCTTCAGTTTTATCAATTACTCCACAGATTAATCTCTCGCTCAAAGAAAGATATCCTCTGAACATGTAGAAGAAGTTTATCGACGGAACTACCATCATCATATCAATATTTTGTGTTTGTAATTTCTTTTTTACTAACTTCTGTCGTTCTAGAAAGTCTATTGGTTTCACACTATTTGATTCTGTTTTGATTATTTAGATTTTTTGCAGTCTTTCTAGACAAAACATTTATTGAACTAGACAACAAATCTATTATCATGCATCTCTCTTTATTAGATACACGTCCTTTCAATAAATTTGTTGAAATGGAATTAGAACGAGATACCCTATATCATTCGTTCACTACTTTAGATGAACCTAAAGAAATTTCAGAAGCTTGGGTATCTTTTGCTGAATCTTGTTCTAGAAATCTATCTGCTATTAACAATCTTGCTGATATGGCAATAGAAAGAATCTATGATGTTTTATTTGATGTGGTTCGAGGCAAAGACAATCCTCTTCCTCTTCATCAATTACTTTATGGAGATTTTAGAAATCAAGTTATGGCTTTAAATCAATTTGAGTTACAACTAAGTGTTCTAACATATGTATATTCTCAAGTAAGGAATAGAGGAGTTTTTGGTCATTCTCCCTCAACAAGCCAATATATTTACTACATAACCTCCAAAGAGTCAATTGATAGAATTCTATATAGGGTTCTTAATGATCAATTACCACCAATTGAAGTTGAAAGCTTCACTCCAGCCCCCACAAAAACTGATATTCTCAGAGTCCTTATGCCACTAGTACAACTAGAAAATCAAAAAAGACTTTTGCCAATCTATGATAGCCTTCCGGATAGTAAAGACGATCCTTCCGTTCTCCTTGTAAAGAGCGAATACGACTATATCCAAGGAGTTACGCTTGTTTCTCATATTATCGATATTTCACGAAAAGCATCACAAGATTTCTGGTGGGGAGATCCGATCTCAGAATTATCGATACTCAATCATGCTAGAGAGCATTTTGAAACAACTCTTGAATATCTCAGTAAAACGTCTGAGAAACAAGGTAATAGAGCATATACAATTAAAAATGAGTTTTTACCTCTAGTAGATGCGCATTCTTCAATCTCACTCGTACAACATTTCAAATATCTTGCGAAAAATGCAATGGAGACAGGTGATTTGGACCATGCTTCATCTTATTACAGTAAAGCACTAAAAGAATATGAGACAGCTTGCAAACTGCTAAACTCTACTGATAATCCGGATAGTAATATAATCTATAAACAACTTCAACAAGATGAATCTGAATTAAAAATTCTTGATTCACTATCAAAACTTGGATTGAAATATTCAAGCATCGTCGATCATCTTTACAATCAGAAATATGAGAAAGCTCTAGATGAATTTGTTGGATTAGACAAATTAATCGCTAGAATGGAAACAGTAGGTTCATTACCTTTTATTTATGGAGTAAGTGTTGCTTATTCTTCAGCTGCAACAATTACAACAGAATTATTAGAACAAGATCTCTCTCACTTGAGTATCATTGATAGGTTAATTTCACAATTCACTTTTCCGTTAAAAGCTATGAGCGCTGCTTTATCTGATATCTATCTTAATCTTTTAAAAATAGATGATGAAAGACCAATTAAAAGCTTTGATGAATTAGAAGAATTAAATGAAAAATTATCATACTTAGAAAAAGCAATTGAGTTACTTCCTTCATTTTTACCAGAAAGAGATGATCAACGTAAGAAAATACATGCAATAAGAAACTACGTCAAATCCTTGATCGCAGAAAATAAAATCTATCTGTTTGCAGACAATAACATTGTTCTTGATTTAATTTTACGTGCAAGAGCTCATTATTTTGCAAAGAAAGCTGACCAGAGTTTAACAGGTATTAAAAATAAAGAAAAACAACTAAATAGTCTTATCAATGATCGAATGATAGAAACGAAAACTGTAGGAATGGTTACAGAATCAAGTCTTGTTACTCTAGGCTTTCAAAGCACATATAAGAATGTAATTAGAAGTTTTATCGAAGAATTAGTGGACTTAACTCATGAAGCAGAAAGTCTTCCCAAATATCTTGGAGAATCAGTTGAAAAGCAATTTAAAGAAATGACAGAGTTTACTGAATTGATAGATTTAATTCTTTTAGACACCCAAGAATTGATTGCGATTAATAAAGATGTTTCCATCAAAGGTAATTTGATTAACTGGGATTTTGTAAAACGTAGGAACATATTTGGCCCAATAATTAAAAAAACATTTGAGGCAATCAAAGACATTTTACTTGCAGAGGTTTATCAGCTTACAGGTAAAAACGATATTGCAGCAGGATGGTACTCAACATCAGGCAATTTATTCTATGAAGTTAGTGAAAGCTTAGGGAAGATAGTAGAGTATCTAGAAGATCAAAAAGAATTACCTCAGATGATTTATACATTCTCATTATTCTGCAGAGAAAATGCAACTGCTATTAGAGATAGACGAAAAAAACAGCCAGTTCCTTATCAAGAACTTGTTTCAACTTTAGATTATCTTGTACTAAATCTTTAATCCTTTCTTTTTCTTCTTTTCTCTTTCCTTCAAATTCCTAAAACTTAAGATTTAAAATGCTAGTTGATGATGTTTGGTAGAATTATATGGAAGATCTACTTAAATTTGAGAAGAAAGGTATTCCAATTACAATAATAGGCTTACCCTATGTAGGAAAAACCACACTAGTCAATTGGATTAAGGACGAGAAATTTACTAGACCAAAACCGTCTATTGGAGTAAATTTTGAGCAAATCGAGATAGGAGGTTTAATTCTCAATATTTTCGATATTTCTGGGCACAAATCCTACAGATCGACAATTTGGAAATCTTATATTATGACTTCAGTTGGTATCATCTTCGTTTTAGATTCATCTGATAAAGATCATATAGATGAAGCAGCCAAGTGGTTCTGGATTATAGTAGATGATTGGTTAAAGGGGAGATATTCTGATAAAGTTATACTCTTTCTAGCAAACAAGTCAGATCTTAAAAATTCTTTAGATGTTGAGCAGATTATGAATAAACTCAGCCTTACTAAAATGTCTAATTATTCAGATCTTTCATTTCAAATATTTAAAACTTCTATTAGAGAAAACACAAATATAGACTATTCAATGAAGTGGTTTGTTAAAAAAGTAAAACAACTTGTTGAGCTTCAAAGTATAAAACCTGAAGCTATTTTGATTTCAGACACTTCTGGGAATGTCTTGACTATGTACGACCCCAAAAAAATAGTTGAAGATCCAGATATGTTTGTAGGGTATCTTAAAGCTTTAAGTGGTTTTACAAATGAGTTATTAGGACATGAAAAATTTAAAGTGATTAAGGTGGAACCACACTTTTATTTTATTACTGAAGAAAATCAATATAATATTTCTATAGCTGTAAGTGATGAAAGAATATTACCTGAAGCTAGAAGACTTTCTTTTCTTATATTTCACTATATAGAGGAAAATAAGGATAGTTTAGACTCTAAAGAATTGAATAGATATGTACATACTTTGTTCTCATAAAAAGAGAAAAGATTTTATAGATAAATAGATGGGGTAATTCCACAAAGAATATAAAGTCTTTATAATTATCTTCTTTGTATCGAAAGGTGAAAGATATGGACTGTAAATTCTGCAAACTAGAAAACATTAAACTCATGGATGATAAAACAACTTTCAGATGTCAATATTGCGGATATTCTTTTGAAGCTTCTAAAGCAGCTATTTTATATGATAAGCTTATGTCTATGCCATTAAATTCTTGGTTATTAGCATCAATTCTTTGGTTTTCAGCAATGCTCACTGGAATTCTCTTTGGTCTTGGATTTACCAGTGGATCTCTAAATACCACAGTTATTTTCTTATTCTTGTATGGAGCAGCAGCATTCATTTATGGTTTTTCAACATCTCTTGATTACATGCAAGGAATTTGGATGTGGATTAAATCAACTTTAAGACATGGAAGAAGAGCAGATTTTGAAGAAATAAAGAAAGAAGTACAAATTTTAAGAAAGAAGAAAATCGTTAGTGAGATGGCAACTGGACAGTCATTAGATAGCCTAACAGGGAGCTTCATTGATACAGATATCAGACCAGGTGAAAAACGAGTTCCAAAACTTGCTCCTTCATTCTTAGCAGGTTTATATTCCATAGTACTTGCTGCATTGTTTTTAATTGTATTCAATCAAATATTCCCTCCTTTAATATAAACTAATTTTCTTCAATAATTAAAGAGCGTAAATAAAGGATATTCTTAATATCCCCCCTTATTTCATCTACTGGTGTTTCGAGTATCCAAGGTTTTGTTTTCAATTGTGAATTATTTATCATTGCACTGAACCCTTTCTCTCCTATTTCTCCTAAACCCAAGTGTTGATGTCTATCTAAGCTAGAGTTCAATTTACCAATAGAATCGTTGGCATGAACTAGAGTAATTGAATCTACACCAAAATTAGTTTGTATATCATCTAATGTATTTTCTACAGACTTTTTTGTTCGAAGATCATATCCAGAAGCAAAAGCATGACAGGTATCATAACAAACCTGAACAGCTGTTCTATCATTAATTTCTTCTAGAATTTTACCAATATTCTGATGAGATCCTGTCAATGAATTTGCACCTCCAGAAGAATTTTCTACAAGTATTACGACTTTTCTTTCTGCATAACTTATCCCCTTAAGAATTGAATCAATATATTTGTTCATTCCTTTCTCGAAATTGCTACTTTTGTGTGATCCTCCATGAATAACAAAGTAAGGGACCTCTAAAGCTACACACCTACTTAATTCGTTTAGAAATGATTCTAGAGATTTTTTTGACACTTCAGGATCAGTAGAAGCAAGATTAGGTAGATATGAGATATGCCCAAAAATAGGATCCAGCTTATATTGTTTTATTTTTCTTTTGAAATTCTGAATCTCTTCATCTGTTAGAGTTTTTACAGCCCATCCTCTTGGATTTTTTGTAAATATCTGAAATGTGTTACACTTACTTTTTAATGCTCTATCTATAGCTAAATCGATTGATTTTGAGATTGAAACATGACAACCGATTTTAACTTCATTAGTATTCATATTTAACACATGGTTAGAAATTGTAAGTAGAAGCGAGATCCATATATTTCTTTGATAGATTAATTATGTCTTTTTTCTTCTGATCGTTTTGTTCTTGGAGAGATTGGGAAAAATAGACTTTTGCTCGAACATAAGCTCTATAAGATTTATAGAAGTTTATAATAACTGAATTTGGTTTTAATTGTTCATCAGTTTGTTCGAGATATGTTGTTAGAAAAAGATCAGATTTTTGTTTCATATTCTGAAAATCTAAATCCATAGCGAGGAAAGAAACCTCTTCAAGAATATCTTGGACTCTCAACATCTTATTGAACTCTATACAATCAAAGATAATAATTTCATCGTTTGATTCGAAGATATTGTTTAGGATTAAATCCCCATGGCCATCAACTATTTTCTTTCTCTCTCCTCTCCCTTCAAAATATTCTTTACTAATCTGTAAAAAATTAAAAACTCTTTTCTCTAAATTTTCATTGTATGGAAATTCAGGATAATTAAGAGTTGTTCGGAAATTTTCATCCCATTTCTCAAAGATATTTTCATAAATAGAAAAGTCTGGAATGAGTATATTTTTCTGATGAAATTCAAATATTATTTGAGCTAGTTTTATAAGCAATTCTTCTGAAATATTTTCTCCTTTGTTTACTTTATTTTGTAACAAATCTCTTTGTTTTAATTGCTTCATTTTTACCAAATACTCCAAAACATCTCCTTTGCCTGATATCTTGAAATCTGAAGTAAGAGGAACAACATCAAGATAAATCGTTGGCGCTAACCGTCTATTTAAGACTAATTCATTTTCACAAGCAATTTTTCTCATTTCTAACGTAGAGAAATCTAAAATATCACCAAATTTAATCTCTTTCTTCATTTTATATGCAAATGGACCGGATAGAAAAACACAACTTAGATTAGTCTCAATAACCTGAATTTCAGAATTTGCTTCATGACTATAGGTTGAAGGATTAGTTAGTAACTTAATTTTTTCTTTCTGTGACAGCATGATGAATCATTTCTAGTATTTTATCGTGGTCTGTACCCATATCTACATCTATATGATGAAGTTTAGTTGGTTCAAACAGCTGTTTATATCTGTTATAAATCTTAGAATCAGCATCACTTAGAGTACGTCTCTCTCTTTTCTCTCTCTCCTCAAATCTCTTCTCAATTACTTCTTCAGAGCAGGTTACTAGGACTAGTAGAAATTTTGCATCAAATCTCGCACAGATTCTACTCACTTTTGCTCTCATTCTATCTTGATAAAAGGTACCATCTAAAACACAGCCTACGCCATGTTTAAGGAGTGTATAAAGAACATAGTAAATGGTATCATATACAACTTGTCTCTGCCGGTTAGAATAAGAACCTCTACCGAAATGATCTCTTCGTACATCTCGAAAAATCCTTTTTCTAACTGAATCAGTACTAATGTGTTCTAATTTATATCTTCGAGCTAATCGTCTAGCCAATGTTGATTTTCCGGTACCGGGTAAACCTGCTAGTAAAATTACTAACGGAGGTCTTGTTCGATTTCTCTGAGAAATAATTGTCACTTCCTCTTGTAATGATCAGGGCATTTGTAAAATTTCTCTTCTTTAAACATCCCTTTCTTTACAATCTCTTTTGAATGTTTCTTACAGAGAACCTTATTACAACTTGAACACCTAATTATATGATTATCACAAACATACTCATCACAAAAATCACATTTTAAAGCATTGACTGAAGAAATGACATTTTTACAGAACGAACAAACAACTGCATGTTCTGGGCATAAAATAGTTTTTGAGGAAGATTCAATAATTGAATGGTCATTACAGAGTACTCTCCCACAAACAGAACATACATCTGGTGTCGAAACAAATAGCATTTTTGCTGAATGCTTACTCAGACAAACATCACATAGTAAGTGAACTTCTGTACCAAGTACTGATTCCGCTATACCATTTACTCGTATCTTATTCCCTTGTGAATCTACAATAGAGATTTCAGCTAATGATACAGGAATGTAGACAAGTGCAGCATAAATGTCCTTAATTTCGGAAGTTTGTGGTGTGATGAAATCTTTTCTTTTTAAGATGTTTTTGCTTTCCTCAAGCATTTTCACTTTAGGTGAGGATTTAATCATACTATCAATTTCTTTTATTCTTGCCACACCATCTTCAATTTCCTTAACAAAATTTTTAACAACCTCAGGACCGAATTTGATGGTCTCAATAGCTTTATTATAGTTACCTACTTCGCTGGTGCTTTTGTACTTGAACTTATCTTCCATAAGTGGTTTTAAAGATATATAGATTGCTTTAGCTTCTTCTATTTTGCTTTTAAATTGCTTAACTCTTTTCCTTTTATCATCAATTATAGACCAAATTTGTTCCCGCTCTTTTTCAAGTTCTTCTATCCATGCTTTTATCTCAACATCGTGTTTATCTTCAATTTTGTATAAACCTTCAGTTATTGCTTTGTTCCATGCTTCTAAATAGAATGTTTGATCAATAAGAAGAACATCGTGAAATGATTCCAGTATATTCTCTGGTTTCCTTTGAATATTAAGCTGTTTTATATTTGAAGATGAAGGAGCAAATAAACTACCAAGATTTCTCATGGGGAGAACAGAAATTAATTCTTCAAAGACATCTTCAGGTTGTATAGGGATGCTTGTTTCTTCCCAGATTTTTTCCTCATCCTTAAACTCAATTCTATCAACCAAAGGAAATATTCGTTTTATTGGTAATTCCAATGAAATATCTTCCAATCTATCTGCATTTGCATATTTTACTTTAAGACGTCTTTTTGCTTGGATATGAAAATCAACATAAAGAAAAGGAACATACGCTAATTCAAGATTTTCTGTACCCAGATATTTGATTTTCTCCCCTCCAAAAAATTTCTGTAGCAGTTCTTTAAAATCTACAGCTTCATACTTGAGGTATTGCTCTCCCATCGATTTTACAATATGACTTAAATCTATAGATTCAATAACATCTGGTTTTGTATCAGGTTGTTCAACAATTGTCTCTTCAATAATTTCTTGTTCTTCTGAAGGTTTGATTTCTTCATCTATTTTTGCTGGTTCTATATCTATTTGTTTATCTAAAAGACTAGGTGTTTTGGTCAATTTTCTGATATTAGAAAGCTCTTTTTCTAAATCTTCCAAATCTAGACCTTTCTCTAAATCATCAAAATCAACTGAATCAATATCATGATCGTAGTCTCCTATTTGCTTGCACAAAGTAGAAGGGGGGAGTTCATACATCCGTGCAACATCTTCGTCTGATAAGGTTTTATGAATTGTGTATAATCGTCTAGTAAGTATATGAATAGGAGCTTTAAACACATCAGGAGAGAGAACATAAAATTCTCCACTTCTAAATTTCGGCAATTGATCTATGATAAATCTTGCTTCAGGATGAGACTGGAGCATATTATCCACTATTCTTAAATCTTGAGGGGTAACGAATCTGCCAAATAAGAAAGTACTGACTTGCCCAAAAGCTTTATAGTCTACATCACTAATATTTTGAGTTGCAACAAGCATTGAAAGACCAAATTTCCTACCTTGTTTAAATAGCAGCTGTAACCATTGTTTGGTTGGTGGATTTTTTGGATGAGGCGGGATTAATTGAGGAGGTCCAGCTAATTCATCAATATAGAAAATCAACTGTGGTTCAGTGGAGGGATTCGAACGAATATAGGTATAAAGACTTTGAGCTAAAG
>CAZJUB010000013.1:52157-54974 GCA_964549075.1 uncultured archaeon
GTAGTAATATATAATTCTCTTAACCTCAGATTTGAGAGAGTGTTAAGAAATATAATTGCAATTCTAATTTTATTTGGGTCTGTTGATTTAATTAATGTCTGAACAGATAATTTAGGTCCCAGATTGAATACTAAAGAAGGTGCGCCTACTGTAACTGATTTAATCCTCTTAATTAATGATTCTTTTTCTTTTGCTGATAGCAATGATCTGATACTACTAGATAAATAGACTTCTTCTGTTTTTATTAAATCTATCAGCATTTCAAAATCTGCTATTAAGATGTCTTTTTCTAAACATTGCTCGAAAAGAGACACTAAATAAGCTTTTACAGCAGCTCCTTTTTCTGAACTCAACCTGTATCCTAATACATGAGCCATAGTTGTAGCAATACCATCAATCGCAAGAATTTTCTCTTCTCTATCAAGTTCCTGTGGTGGCATAACTAGAGGATTTATTGAAAGAGGTATTCCTTTTTCAGAAGCAGGAGTAAAAATTACAACTTCTATTTTGTTTTTATATTGATTGTAAAACTCTTCAGTAATTCCATAAGGTTTGAGTTTCTCATAGTCCTCTACCATAGCTAAACAACTTATATCTCCTTGAGGATCTATTATAATTGCTGGAATGTTTGCTTTACTTATGGCTTCTTCTATTATGATTTTACAAGCTACTGTTTTTCCACTTCCCGATTGTCCAAAAACACTGATATGCTTATTTAAGGCTTTTACTGGTAAGAAAATAGGTTCATCTGTAGAGTGTTCAGTTCCTAAAAATAGTTCTGGAGATTTATTACCCGTATCAGACATATTCTTCAATTAAATGGAAGAATCAAAATATAAAAACTATTGTAAAATAAATATACAAAAAAAAAAGAAGATTAGAAGTCTATGCTCCTGCAATTATATAGAAAATTCCACCAATCAAAGCTAAGATTGCTGGTAATCCACCACTGAGAATAGCAAAGACAATTAGGAGAATACCAATTATGACGTAACTAAGGCCAAATCTATTAATACTTAATAATAGGACTAAAACACCAATTACGATAATTACTATAGCATATACTAAAGCTCCACCTACGCCATCAAGCCAGGTAGCAGTGTTAACGATATTAGTAAAATTAGTACTAAGTATTCCTCCAATAGCTTGTAAGATACCTGAGATAATCCAAAGGATACCTGCTATAGCACCTAGGATTCTACCCCATGTAGCCCATGATGATCTTCGTACCATGAAAAAAATATAACTAAACTCCTATTTAAGCTTTTATTAACAAAAGATATCAAACCTAATCATTGAAGAAAGGGATTATCTTGTATTTTAAACTGTACTATCAATCATCGCTTTTTGGTATATGCTATTATAAACAAAATTCCACCAACAAGTGGAAAAACAGCAATTACTCCAAGACCTACTATTGCCAACACAATAAGTAAAATCCCTGTTAGTAAGTGATCAGTTTCCGCTCCTAGAAGTATGATAATACCTGCACCAATTATCACACTAACAATCGCTAAAATCAATATGTTTACATTAATATTGAAGAAATAACAAAGGATACGACTACCTATATCAAGTGAAAAAGAACTTACAAAATGGTCTATGAATAAGAGTGCAGCAGAAAGAACATATAAAACCCCTCCAATATAGGAGATGATTCTTGCAGAATTTACTAGATCTCTTTTTCTTATTTTAAGAGACATATGAAAGGAAAGGAATCATCCCTTTTAAGATTATAGGAAGATTAGACCAATTGAGCTCTAGCAGAAATCATGTGAGGGCTTACGCTGTGTTTAAATCTTACAATCACAGTTTGATCATTTGAAGTTTTCTTGCCATGAATGCTATAGATTGTCCCAGTAAGTTGCTTTTCTGAATTTGGCATTGAAATAATAACCTTTCTACCTAAATATCTTGGGAGAGGAATTTCTGTGTTATAAAGTTTCATGACAACAGATCGATTAGCAGATTTTCCTGATCTGTCATGAAGAATGCTATAAACTATACCATAAGTTTGAGAGATCTTTTCTTTTTTAACAGTTTTTGTTTTCTTAGTTCCTCTCTTTTTCTTGATATTTCTCATTGGAGGTGCAGCTTCTATTGCTTTTTCAGCTACAACTGAAACTTTAGTTTTAACATAAAGTGATTTTTCTTTTGTTGGTTTTTTCTCCACTGGAGCTTTAGTTACTGGTTTCTTAGCAGCAGGTTTTTTGACAACAGCCTTAACGATAGGCTTCTCAACAGGTTTCTTAACGGAAGGCATAGGTTCAGAAGGTTTTGTAGCTGGTATTACTGCTGATTTAGGAGTTTTTGGTTTAGGGATAGATTCTTTTGTTATTTTTACTGGTGCTTTAGCAGCAGGTTTCTCAGCTATCACCAACTCTTTTGCACTTTCAATATATTTCTCTGCGGTTGCTTTTCCAATTCCTGGGAGTTGAGATAGTTCGTCTGCAGATGCTTTAGCAATTTTCTCAATTGTGTTATATCCACAATCATCTAATGTTTTTGCGGCTTTAGGACCAATACCAGTTATTTTTTGTAACTCACTTTCAGCCATAATTAACACCGATTCGATGAAAGAAATCAGAAAATCTGTTTTAAAAGTCTTTAGATTGAATTGAATTTTAAGAAAAACAATCGTCAGTAAATAAAATAAGATTACACAGTATTTTTAAGAGAGAATATTCAATGTGAGTTAAAATAAAAATGCCACATTTTACATAAGGTTTTGAAAATGAAAAAGATAGTTCTCACCGGGTTTGAACCTTTCGGTGGTTCAAATGTTAATCCTTCAATTTTAGCTTGTAATGAGTTCTT
>CAZJUB010000014.1:0-49795 GCA_964549075.1 uncultured archaeon
AACAATAAATTCCTCTATTATATCTTTAGCAAAAGTTGTTTTTCCAGAATTGTATTCAAGTAAACCTCCAATGAAAACTGTGAATGGCATATTATGTACCTACAAAAGATGATGATATAAGATTGAAATATGTTTCGAAAGTGTAAATTCTTGCACAATAGAAGAAACAAAAAATCTAAGATAGATGTTGGCATTAAGATGAGTGTTATACCCTTATTTCAGCTGTTTTGTAGAATACTATCAATTTTTCTTTGTAGTAATCTCTTAATTTAGCTATTACTTCATCGATTTCCTCTATTACTTCATCATTCTTTGTTTCTTTCCATTCAACATATTTTTCATACATCATTGATTTCTTTGATTCTGATTCCTTAACCAATTTATCTCTGAATAGCAATATTAAATCTCCCTTTAACTCTACAGAATTATAAAATGGTTCATGATTCATCTTTGCGTTCTTGCAAATCTTGTTGATTACACCATAGACCATAAGACCACCACAATATCGGTTTTCCGAGTGAAAGAACATTATTGCACATTTAAAATATCATAATACCTAAAGAATATAGGTAGAGGAATATAGATAAAAACAGAACAAAGAATTTAAACATCTATTTAAAACATAAAAATGTGAAAAAATATGACAAATCTGTTAGATGAAATTGAAGAAATTTTATTAATGGGACCAGGACCATCTTGCGTGCATCCTATGGTGTATAAAGCTCTTAGTGATTTCACTTTGGGGCATTTGGATCCACATTTTATTAAGATAATGGATCAAATACAGGTATTGTTACAAAAAATAATGAACACTACTAATAGACTTACGATTCCTATTTCAGGAACAGGGTCTGCAGGAATGGAAACTTGTTTTGTTAATCTAATTGAATCGAAAGACAAGGTTTTAATCTTACAAAATGGAGTTTTCGGAAAACGAATGATTGAAGTAGCAACAAGATTAGGTGCTGATGTAGACTTTTTAGAGTTTGAATGGGGTACCCCAGTTATTTCTGAAATAGTAAAAGAAAGACTAGCTGATAATTCCTATAATCTCATTGCAATGGTTCATGCAGAGACCTCAACTGGTGTAAAAAATCCAGTTGAGGAAATATCATCCATAATTAAAGACACCAAAAGTTTATTCCTAGTTGATGCAGTAACAAGTCTAGGAGGAATAGAGGTCAAAGCTGATAACTGGGGTGTTGATGCGCTATATAGTGGTTCACAAAAATGCTTATCTGTACCTCCTGGATTAGCACCGGTTAGTTTCTCAGATAAAGCTTGGTTAAAAATTAAAAATAGAAAAAAACCAGTTCCAAATTGGTATTTGGATATGAGTCTGATTGGAGAATATTGGCAAAAGGACCACAAAAGAGCTTATCATCATACAGCACCCATCAATATGCTATATGCACTATATCAATCACTTCTACTATTCGTTGAAGAAGGAGCTACAAATGTATTCCAACGTCATTTAGAATGTCATAAGATGCTAAAAGAAGGATTAAAAGAATTGGGATTACAGATGTATGTTGAAGAAAAATATCGTCTTCCAATGCTCAATGCAGTAACAATTCCTGAAGGTTTGGATGAAGCAGAAATACGTAAAAAACTTCGGTTTGAACATAAGATAGAGATTGGTGCTGGACTGGGGCCTTTAACAGGTAAGATATGGAGAATAGGATTAATGGGATATACAGCTCAACCGAAAAATGTTGAAAAATTATTAAAAGCATTGAAAAGTATCTTGTGAATAGCTATAAAAATATGGGAAATTCCTGTCTTTAGGTAGGTTTTTATTTGTTAAATCATACTGGTAATGAATGAATCCTGTAGTATCTATAGTCAGGATTGAAAATGGAAATATAGAAAAAGCTGTTCGTAAAGCAATTGAGCTAGCTGGAGGAATAGAGGCACCTTCAAAGAGCAGTAAACCTGTGCTTATTAAACCAAATGCTATAACATCTAAAGATACATGGGAAGAGCAAATTACAGTAACCACACATCCTGAAGTTGTAAGAGCTGTTATCCGTGTTGTTAAAGAAATGGGACATAAAATTGTCGTAGGAGATAGCTCTGGAGGAGGAACAAAAACTCAAAGAGTTTTAGAAAAAGCAGGATTTAAGAAACTTGAAAAAGAAGAAGGTGTTCCTGTTATCAATCTGTCTGTTGGTGCAGAAAAAATCGAAATCACTGATGCAGTTAAGGTTAAAAGTTCAATCTTCTCCAAGGTAGCTTTAGATTATAACATAATCAATGTTCCAAAAATGAAAACCCATACATTAACAACTGTTACATTAGCAGTGAAAAATCTTTTTGGCTGCATACCTGGAATGGAAAAGAAACGAATTCACTCTCAAGCTAGCACAGCAAGAGGTTTTAGTCAATGCTTAATAGATCTCTATTCTGTTTTAAAGGATAACATAATCATGAATGTGCTAGATGGTCAAATAGCAATGGAAGGTCATGGTCCAACTTCAGGACCAGCTAAAAGAATGGATCTAATAATTGCTAGTAAAGACGCTATATCTCTAGATGCAGTTGCTACAAAAATAATGGGTGTTAATCCTTATTCTGTATTCACGAATAAATTAGGTGAAAAACGAAAGCTAGGTATAGCTAATTTAAATGAGATTGATGTTGTAGGAGAACAAATAGAGGATGTTAAAAGTAAGTTTGCTATGCCTGAAAGATTCATAAGGTGGGTTCCTATAGGGCGATTTTGGAAGCTTGCAAATAAACAACCAGTGTATAAGGGTGCAGGATGTAAAGCATGCCTTAGATGTGAAGGAGTATGCCCAGTTAATGCGATTAAGGTTGATAGAGAAACTAAACAACCTATATTTGATTATAAGAAATGTATTTCTTGTTTCTGTTGCTTTGAACTATGTGAGGAAGAAGTAATTTACATTGGTAGATTAAAATATAAGAAAAAATTAATTGCATATTCAAGTATCTTCTCTTTAGTAATTTTAACAGCAATATTATTACCACTACTGATATAAAAGAAAACTCAACAAAGAACACTAAAACTTCTCCGTGAAGAATTAGAAAACTTCATAACATGCGATGCATAGTTGCTTTGCTAATGAAGGCCTAGGTTATGTTAGAAGGGGGTTTGGAGCGGGAACGGAGATTCGAACTCCGGTCCATGGTTTTGCAGACCACCGCATTATACCTCTCTGCTATTCCCGCTTATTGTTCTTTGTTCTTGTTTTCTTCTTTTCTTTTTATAAAAAACTTTTCTATCCTTTAGAAGTCAAGTTTTCTTATCTTGAACACATTCTTTCTTTTTTTGCTATTAGGATTAGTTTAATCTTTATTAATTAGTGGACTTTAAATTGTCTCCACTAACTAATTGAGGTAATTTTATGGCAGAAAGAATTCCAGATGTACCAAAAAATGAACCTACTAAATCGAATTTTAATGACAACCGACTTAGTGACAATTCCATCCACTACATCGTTGAAATAGAAGGTATAGCAGTATTTGCAGTTGATTCTATTTCTGGATTGGGTTTTGAAGCACAAGTTGTTGAATATACAGATGGAGATAATCCTCTTACTCACAAGAGACCTGGTCGTTTCACTTATAACAACGTAACAATACACAACATACCTATTTGTAAGGACTTACCTATTTATGACTGGGTAGAATATTCTAGACAGGCTGGAGGAGAGTATAATAGCAAAACCATGGCTATAATTATGCTGGTTGATGATAAGGAGGTCAGAAGATGGAACTGTTTCCACTGTTTTCCTGTTAGTTTTAACTATCATAAGATGGAAGCTAGAAAATCTTTATTTGCGGATATGGTAGTAGCTGTCGAATGGTTTGAGGACGCCTAAACTCCTCTTTTTTACTTTCTTGGATAAACAATATTCTTGAATTCCACAAGTTCTCTTATTAGAGCAAAGTTGTCATCTTTTATCGCTTCTTTTCTTAATTCAGAATCACTTGTTATCGCTTTTCTTAAAGAAGTAATTGCTTTCTTCTCATTTTTTGTATTTGCTTCCACTATTGATTTCATATACAAATATTCTGCATTTTTTTCATTTTTGTTGAATTGTTCTAATAGAATTTTCAGTTGCTCATAGTTCTTTTTATCTAACGTTTCTCTCACCCTCAGAGATAATGCTAAGTTGAGCTCATCTCTTTCTTCCAATTTTGATATGATTATTGCGTTTTTCTTGTAATTTCTACTCTTAATATAACAAGTGCCTAGAGCAAACAATACTTCCGATGATTGTGGAAATAATTCTAATGCCTCCACTAAAACTTTCTCTGCAGCTTTATGATTGGTTGTTAGCAAATAACAAAGAGACAAATTTATCCAATCCTTTGCTGTTCCTTCTTTAAGCGACAAACCATCTAGATATAGATTTACTGCTAAATCATATTTCTTTTCTACCATATAGAGGTGAGCCAAACGGTAATAGGATTTTGCGAAAGCTTTTTCTGTTTCTATAACTTTAGAATAATATCTTTTAGCGGTTCTAGTTTTCTTTGCTTTTTCATAATCTAAACCCAAAGTATAGAGAATGGTTGGATCTTCTTCTCCCTTTTTCAAACATTTCAAATGCGTTTTTATTGCTTGTTGATAATCACCATTTTGCCTATAAGCTATTCCTAGCAGAAGTAGTGCTTTTGTCGAATCCTTATCTTCTTCAAGATATTTCTCAAGAAATTGAACTGCGGAGGAAAATTTTTCTGCTTTCATTTCTAGAGTGGCTAACTTCAATAACTCATTGGGATTACCTTCATTTATACTATAACTATAGTATCCTATTTTCGCTGCCAAGTGATATTTTTCTTTCATTTCCCATCTTATTGATAATCCTTGTAGAAATCGAGCCAAGGATTCTCTTGCAGCGTTCATTAATCTAATTATAGCTCGTTCAAGTAAAAATATATCGGCAGAGGAATCGAAAGAGATATTTGTTATGATTTTAAGTTTAAAATATGTCTTCTAATAGAACAATTCTTTGGGATTGGGAAGGAAATCATCTTAAAGTAAAGGTGCTATATTCAAGAGCTGGTATCGCGACACAAATTCTTGTTTTTGATATTGAAGAGGAGGAAGTATACCTAATTGATGTGGGTGATGGTATTTTACGCGATTTGGTCTCTCTTCCAAAGATATTCTATGAGAATATTAGAGCGATTCTATGTACTCATGGTCATTTTGATCACATTGGAGGGCTTTTTTCGCTTCTAGGTTTCTTAAGAATGATAAATAGAAAAAAAGAATTGTTACTTATATTTCCAGCAGGAATTAAAGAAATAAATGGTATTATTAGATCTTTTCAAGAGAGTTATTCTGATTCTATTCCTTATGAAATAAGAACACTTGAGCTAAAGAAAAAAATGGCTATAAATCAAGTCTCTATGAACTCTTTTCCTGTTCAACATCGTGGTTCTATTATAGGAGAAAATGAATTACCAAACATACCTGCTGTAGGATATCTACTTGAAAAACAAGGAGAAAAAGTACTCTATACTGGCGATACGGGTTATTTTGATGAATTAGAGGAGATTATCAAAGATGTTGATTTTGCATTAATAGAAGGAACATTTAAGGACAAAGAAACCCAATATCATCTTTCTATTCCAGAAGCTAGAAAGCTAGGACAATTAGCTAAAAAGCATCTAATTATTCATCAGCATACTTCGCAAAATAATTGAAGTGCCAAGGAATACCACATACTTTTATATATTTAAATGAAAAAGTACGTTTGATAGCATGGCTAATAATAAGCAATCTTCAGGAAAAAACGAAAAAGAATCTAATAAAGGACCTATAATATTCAAAGAGAACAAAGAGAAAAATAAGGATGAAACCTCCATTGAAGAAAAGGTAGATGAGGGAAAAAACAAAGAACATTCTACCAATGCTTATATGATAAAATTGGTTCTAATTGGTGATGCTGCAGTAGGAAAAACCTCAATCAGACAGAGATATTTAGGGCAAGGTTTTCAAAGAGAACATTTGACCACCCTAGGTGCAGATTTTGCAGCAACAACTAAAGAAGTTGACGAATATCAAATTAAGTATCAAATCTGGGATTTAGCAGGACAGCCTATGTTTAAGAATGTACGTCCTAGATTTTTCAAAGGTTGTTTTGGTGCTTTAGCTGTTTTTGACATCACACGTAAAGACACATTTTTTAATTTAGGGAATTGGATTGAGGAATTATATCAGTATAGTGGGAGAGGTGTTGTTCCCATCATTATGCTTGCGAATAAGATGGATCTTGAAGAGGAACAAGAAGTAACCAGACAAGAAGCTGAGGAGTTTGTAGAAGAACTTAACAAAAAAACTAAAGAACTTTCAATAGAGAACTTTTTCTTAGAAACTTCTGCTAAAACAGGACTGAATATTGAAAAAGCTTTTGGAATAATTGGACAATATATTGTTGAAAGGTTCTCATCAACAGATGAAGAGGAATAGTTATTAAAATAACTTCAAAATATAAGCACCGAGAAGAGCTAATTCACATACAGTAAGGATTATTCCAGCGATTATATGCCCATATGCAAAACTCACAGCCAAGCTGAAAGCATTAAGGATTAAACCAAGAAATACAAAGTAATCATCAAGAGAATTATGGGATTTTAGCCATTTTAGCCATTTTTTCTCCGAATTAGTATCGACTTCGTTCATTTAGCATTTCCTCTTTGAATAATACAATCTATAAGACTATATTTTTCTTTCTTTTGCTACTAAAAATGTTTTTGCTTTTTAATGCTTGTTTTGATTATTCTTAAGGTTTAAGTAAATTATTAAGAATTTTATATTCACATAACTAGCAAAGTAATCTTTTTAAACGAGGTTTGTTCCACAGAAACTGAAAAAAAATACGAAAGAGCTCTCTCTTACAGTATATTCAATAAGAGTGAAAGACATGCCAACAGCTTATGATGTTCCAGCGGATTTACTTATCCAAAAGATTACTGAAGAATTGAAAAAAGAAGCAGAAATCAAACCTCCAGAATGGGCACTCTATGCAAAAACAGGAGTACATAAAGAAAGCTCTCCTATACAAGAGGACTGGTGGTATATTAGAGCTGCCTCAATATTACGCAAAATTTATATGAACGGACCAATTGGAGTTTCAAAATTAAGAATAGCTTATGGTGGTCGCAATAGAAGAGGTGTAAAACCAGAACATTTTGCTAGAGGTAGTGGTGCAGTAATAAGACATGTTCTGCAACAATTAGAAAAATCAAATTACATTCAAAAGAAGAGTGGTCATGGTAGTAAAGGTCGCGTTATCGTAGGTCGTGTAGTTACTCCAAAAGGGCATTCTTTTATTGATAAATTATCAGCTGAAATCAAAAAACAAATCCCATCCTTAGAAAGATATTAAAGTTCAGTGAGAGGATGTGAGAGATAATGTATGACGATGAAGAAATGGAAGCAATAAGGCAAAGAAAACTTGCAGAATTGCAACAACAACAAGCAGTTCAAGCAGCTCAAGAGGAGCAAAGAGCAACTGTTGAAGCCCAAAAACAATCCATACTCCGTCAAATATTAACTGAGGAAGCAATACAAAGGCTTGCAAATATAAAATTGGTACGTCCTCAACTTGCTGAAGCGGTTGAGATTAGGTTGATACAGTTGGCCCAACAAGGATCACTGTCTGAAAAATTGACTGATGCTCAATTAAAAGATATACTCCGTAAGATTCAGGGAAAAAAGCGTGAAACTAAAATCGATATAAGGCGATTATAATGGCAAGATACAAAAATCTACCCAGAAAAATCAGATACGCAAAGGAAGGTAAACAAAATAGCCCAGTTCCTAGTTGGTGTGTTATTAGAACAAACCGTCGTTTCAGAACACATCCCAAACGTAGAAGATGGAGGGCTAGTACAATTAAAAGATAGGAGATAAAGAAAAATGTCTCAAGAAGCTATAGAGAACATTTATACAATTCCGTTTTATCCACAATTGAATAAAACCCCAGCATATAAGAGAACACCTAGAGCCATAAGGCTTCTCAAGGAATTTATCGTAAAGCACACAAAAGTAGACTTTGTTATAATTGATGAAGGTTTAAACGAATTTATGTGGAAAAGAGGAATACAAAAACCGCCAAGAAAGGTTAAAGTTCGTGCAATTGTGGAAACAGTTGAGGAAGATAAAATCGCGACCGTAGAACTTATCCATGAAGAAGTTGAAGTTAGCACTCGTCCTGAACTGGAAGGTATTGCCATCCCAGGAGAGTTAGAGGAAGAGGAAGAAGAAGAGGAAGATGAAGAGACTACTGTTGATGAACTTCCAGCAGTAGAAGAACCTGAACCAGAACCAGAAGTAGAAGTATCTACAGAAGAGGAAAAAACCGAATAGAGTTTTTTCTCTTTTTACATATTTTTTGAGGTTGATTATTTTGGATATTGCAAAGACTACTGTTCTAGGTAATTCAGGTTTAGGAGTATTTGCACTTGCAACAGAAAAGTATTCTGTTGTTCCTTTTGGTGTAAAAGAACAAACTAAAAAGATTTTAATTGAAACTTTGCAAACAGAAATGATCCAAACAACAATATCTAACTCAGTTCTTGTTGGAACAATGGCAGTAGGGAATTCAGATACATTTTTCGTACCATCCAATATTGGAGAGAAGGAGCTCAAAACTTTGAACGAGTTGTTAGGAGAAAAAGTAGAAATTGTAGAATTAAATAGTAAATTAACTGCTCTAGGTAATCTAGTTGTCCTTAATGATAAAGGTGCGATTATCAGTGATATGTTTGAGAAAAATGCTCAAAAACAAATCCAGGATGTACTGAATTTCGAAGTAACTGTCGGTAACTTGCTAGGATCACCTCTTGTTGGTAGTATTATTATGAGTACAAATCGAGGAGCTCTTGTTCATCCTCTTCTTTCAGAGGAAGAAATAAAAGAAATTTCCTTAATTTTTAAAGTTAAAACTGATGTTTGCACAATAAATAGGGGGATTCCATATCCTAGAGTGGGAATTTTAGCTAATTCAAAAGGTGCTGTAATCGGTACTGATAGTACAGGACCTGAAAGTATGAGAATCTTTGAAATCTTGCTTGCTCCTTAATGACTTTAGTTTCAAAAAGTTGAAAAACCCTTTAACTATCAGCAAATAGCAGAAAGTGGTGAACACTATATGACATCTGTCAAAACATATTATATTCGCGGAGAGTTTCAGAAACGAAAACGCAAAATTCCATTTGGGAAATATGTTAGAGCACTTAATAAAAAGGATGCTTTAGAATATATCTACAACACTTTGGGAAGTAAACACAAAGTAAAACGAAACATGATTGATATAAAACCTAAGGATATACGTGAAATAACTGATCCTGAAGAAATTAAAAATTCAGTAGTGAAAGCCTTTGCAGTTGAAGATGATCTGGCTATCCCTAAAAGGAAGTGAAAGAACTGTCAGAAGATTCTCCTTCACAAAAAGTTTCCAAAGAAGAACTAGATAATTTGATGCTTGCTGCACAACAACTAGAACAACAAGCAACAAGATATAATCAGCAAATTGATCTCTTAAATGGATATTATAACGAGATTCATACAGCTGAACAGACCTTAATAAATCTCAAAGAAACCAAGAAAAATCAGAAGATTTTAGTTCCTATTGGTGCAGGAAACTTCGTTTATGCTTCAATTGAAGATGGTGAAAAAGTTATTACAACAATAGGTGCTGGTGTTCACAATGAACGTTCATTACCTGAAGCAATTGAAAATATCAAAGAAAAGAAATCGGAGATTGAAAATCAACTCACTCAGATTAAAGCTAGTTATAATGAAGTTATAGAACGTTTAAGAGAGATAGACAGGATTGTTAAATCCGTTATGTAAAAATGGAGACGTGATATTCTAGTGTTCGAGCAACTTAGAAAAGGCGTCTCAAAAGTAGTTAAGAAGATTACAATTACTGATTTTTCACAAAAATCTATTTTGAAAGCTACAAAAGAACTTCAAGACATTCTTATTCGAAATGAAGTTGCAGTTAGTACAGCAGAAACAATTCGCAGGAGATTAGCTGAAAAATTATCCCAAACTGAACATGCGCGTTTTACTGGTAGTAAAAATATTATTCTTACTTCTTTGAAGGAAGTTATTCTGGAGATTTTGACTCCTTTGGAACCTATTGACATTTTAGCTGAAATCGAGAAGTCAAAAGGTAAGAAAACACCATATATAATAGCTTTCTTTGGAGTAAATGGAGTTGGAAAAACTCTTTCTATTGCTAAATTAGGAAAATTATTCAAAGATAATGGCTTTTCTTGTGTTTTTGCTGCAGGGGATACCTATAGAGCAGGAAGTATTCAGCAGTTACAAAAGCATGGTGATAACTTAAAAATAAAGGTTATTGCACAAACTTATGGGTCAGATTCAGCAGCGGTAGCTTATGATGCAATTAATCATGCAGTCGCAAAGGGTATAGATGTTGTTTTAATAGATACCGCAGGTAGAATTGAAACCAGTCCCAATCTCATGTCAGAATTACAGAAGATATGTTCAGTTACTGAACCTGACCTCAAAGTTTTTGTTGGTGATGCTTTAACAGGAAATGCTTTGATATCTCAAGTTACGCTTTTTAACGAAAAAATCGGTATTGATTGCAGTATCCTAAACAAAATTGATGCTGATGTAAAAGGTGGTGCAGCTATTTCAGTAACTCACATTAGTCAAAAACCTATTTTGTATATAGGAACTGGACAGAAATACGAGGATTTAGAACCTTTTATAGCTAAAACCATCGTTGACAACATAGTACCAGAAAAGTAATGGTTCTTTCCTTTTCTAAATAAACTATTAGTAAAGATAACTAACATCAAAATAAAATAAAAAATGAAAATGAAAAAGAAAAAAATAGTAGAAGAACTATTTTGGAGTTACAGATCTGACAATACCGACTGCAACTGTTTGACCCATATCTCTAACAGCAAAACGACCTAATGGTGGAAATTCTGTATATGATTCGATAACCATATCACGAGTTGGGATCATAACTACTTCAGCAGCATCTCCGTTTTTAAGGAAATCTGGTTTGTCAACTTTTCCATCTTTAGATGTTTTTGAGAGTAGTTCAGCAAAACGAGTTGCAACCTGTGCAGTTCCACAGTGGATTACTGGGGTGTATCCCACAGCTATTGCAGATGGATGTCTGATTACCTGAACTGTAGCTTTGAAATCTTTCACTACGGTTGGGGGTTTTGCTGCATGACCAACAACATCTCCACGTCGTACATCTTTCTTTGCTAAACCTTTACAACTAAAACCTATATTGTCACCAGGAATAGCTTCAGGAATTGTTTCATGATGCATTTCTATGGACATAACGGCTGCTTTCTTTCCTGTTGGTTGGAAGATAACCTCTTCTTTTGGTTTTAAAATACCAGTTTCAACTCGACCTACAGGAACGGTACCAATTCCAGTTATTGTATAGACATCTTGAATAGGTAATCTCAAAGGTTTATCACTTGGTTTAGGTGGTACTTCAAATGTATCCAAAGCGTCAAGCATTGTAGGACCATCATACCAAGGCATCTTATCTGATTTACTATTAAGATTATCACCTTGCATACCGCTTACTGGTACGAACTTAACTTTGTTTGCAACATCGAAACCAAATAGTTTAAGGTTTCGTTCCATTTCGTTCTTAATTTCATTAAAACGATCCTGCTTATAATCAGCAAGATCCATTTTATTTATTGCTACTACTAATTGATCGACACCTAATGTCTTTGCAAGTAAAGCATGTTCTCTTGTTTGCCCAGTTGTACTAATGCCAGCTTCGAATTCACCAGTACCTGCACTGATAACTAGGATAGCTGCATCAGCTTGAGAAGTACCAGTGATCATGTTCTTAACAAAGTCACGATGCCCTGGAGCATCAATGATTGTGAAGTAATATTTCTTGGTTTCGAATTTATAAAAAGCAAGATCAATGGTTACACCTCTTTCTCTTTCTTCTTTCAGCTTATCAAGAGCCCAAGCAAACTTAAAGCTGCCTCTACCGATTAATTCAGCATCTTTTTCCCATTTCTGGATATCTCTTTCAGATATACTTCCACAGACATAAAGTAAGTGACCAGTCATAGTAGATTTACCATGATCAACGTGACCAATGATTACTAGATTTAAATGAGGTTTCTCTTTTGAACTCATTTTCTTTACACCTTTTTTGATTAAGAGTACTATTATTTTATATTGGATGTACTTTAATAACTCCCCTCTGTGGATTATTAAAAGCATTTTGGTCTTGTTGTCTTTGTCAAGAATAGTTTTCTGTAACAAAAATGCATCAAGTAATCTGCAGAGAATTACGCTGAAATTTAAAATAATGGAACTTATTTAATAATTTTGAAAAAAATGGAAAATAGAGAAAGAAAAGGAAAGAAAAGAAAGGAAGGAATTACTTTAACTTACATCTTCAACTGGTATAGGAAAGATGTTATTCAATTCCGCAGATAGTTGAGCTATGTTTTCAGGATAAATTACTTCATAAATCCTTACTAATGGATATCTTCGAATAGTTGAAGGATCACTACTAGACAAACCATAGCTCCTGAACACTTCCTTGAAGTATGTTATTCCATCAGGACCTTTTAAATCATTTACTGGGAAATTCTTTGCTGATACTAATAAACTAGAAGCACCGCTACTACTGGTTGGAGTCCCTGGTATGCTTGGGTCCCAAGCAAAACCAGTTTCTTTATCATATGCAGCTAATCGGTATAAAACGGATTGATAGAATAAATCATAGTACATATATTGTGATCCGTCTTCAGAGAGTCCGTAAAAATCATCTTCTACTATTCCATATCTCGGAACAGTGGATTCAGCTATTCTGATACACCAAAGAGCTTTCCCTAAATCAGAACCAAGACCAGAAAGACCAGCTTGAGAGTTTATTAGGACGTACTTTACATTATACTTGTACATCATTTTCACTGACTCTGTGAAATTCCACATTAGCATGGTACCTACCATCCCTATCTGCGTTTTATTTGTTGTAGCATTATCTACGAGCGTCGTAGCGTTCCCGTAGTTCGTAATCCAATAGCCATAATCCCACCAGCTTAGTACAACAGAAGGACTATTCTCAACAAGTCCTCCACCTTGAACGTTCTCTCTCAACCACAATAATGTCTCTTGCCAATCAGAAGCTGGAACTCCAGTTGTAAAGATAACAGGAGCCATTTCAGCTTGAGAGTACTTTTCAGCTAATTGAACACTATGAAAAGTAAAAGTAACAAGTAAACCAAATATGACAAGATAAGCGATAGCAGCTTCATCCCTACCAATTGATTTAGTAATACGTAGCTTTCTCTTTGTTAAAGCAATTTTTCCGTGAGCGCTCAATGAATAAGTATAAAGAAGCTTGTCAACTGCTATTGCACTCAATAATGCAGCAGAAGGTGCTAGTAAAAGTACAAGCCTTACCATTGAACCAGAGAAGTAAATTGTGGTAATTCCCATAGTAAGAATAATTATGTTTACATCAGTTGGTTTCTTCAAACAATAGTATACACCAAGAGGGATTAAGAACATCATTACGTGAATATTATTGAAAAGCTCAGCCCAAGTCATGGGTTGATGTTCACTTACTGAGGAAATAATAGGGATACCCGTTCTTTCACCTGGAAGAATTACTGCCCAGAACTTATCTGCAATATTTGTAAAAATTCCTAGAGATAGAAAGACTGTTACGAGTATTGTTAATAGGATAAAAACAGTAATAGAACCTATAACAATCACTTGTTTGAATGTTTTTTCACTTAAATTTCTTGATAGATTTTGCACAAGCCCAACCAAAATAAGAAAACCAATCATTAAAACAGGTATCATTACTTCTATGTTATAGAATTTATTCAACATTACCCTTGGAATCAGAAATCCCATACTTAACGCTGTTACTATAGTAATTGTATAAGCTTTTATCAATCTGTAGGTTAATTTTCGAGTTAATACAAGAAAGAATGCCGCCAAAGGTAAAAGATCTAGAACATATCTATAAGCACCCCAACTTCCGATTAACATACCAAGACTTATTCCAGCGAGAAATGAAGCGATGGTTCCACCACGCTTAATTGCCCTAATAAAGAAGTACAACGTTAAAACCGTAAATAGAATTCCTATTGATTCATTATCAAAGAACCCCGCCGTACTTCTGGATAGAAAAGCTGGGGAGAATGACATAAAGAATGCAGTAAAAAGACCTGTCCTTGCACTTACAGCTTCTTTTCCTAAGTAGTATGAAGCAACTATAGTAAAGAATCCATAAACTACGGGACTGAAGAATGCTACTTGTTGTATTGAAACATGAACTGTAAAGAAATTCAAGATTGAATGTATAACTACAGCACTGACTGGAACACCCCAATATAACTCTTGTCCGGTTTGAAATCCATATGGAAACCATGAATTATTTTTAAACCAATGTATGAATGCATTGAAACCATTTTCACTTATATATTCTGCACTTACTAATTGTACGTAAGGATCGAATGCTTTGATGAGTATATCATAACCTTTCATCAATGAGAATAATCGTATCATAATACCCGCGGCAAGAATAATTAACAAACTAAGTCTACTAAGGAGCACCTCTCTGTTGAATTCGTAATCTTCAAAGTGATCTACTACTTTTCGCCAGAAACGACTTAAAGCTCCAGAAATTCCTGAATCACTCGACAATTTTATACACCATATGTAATAGTATTATAGCTTAGTATAGTACTTTTTGAACTTGAATAAAGAAATGCGTTTAAAAATATTACTTATGCAAAGTCTTTCTTTAAGAGACTATTTTTAATTTTTTACCTTGAAGAACATGAACAGAAACTAGAAAGAAGTCATTAGAATCTTTTTTATATAAAACTTTGAATAAATTATAGTTACAAAATTCTTGAGAAACCATAGGAACATTAATTAAGTTATTTCTAGCTTAAAGTGAGTTAGATAGCAATGAGATTAGAAAGAAAAATAGCATATGCGTTAGCAAAAGAGTTGAAAGATATCACTCAAGAAGCAAAATTAGAAGCTTTAGCCGTTTTAACTGCAACCGGTGATAGAGTAGCATTTTATGCAGGAGATAAAAAAGCTAATTCAACTGAGTTGTCAGCCATAGGTGCTGCACTTGTTGCTGCCGCTAGGTTAGCACTAGAAAGATTGAATTTTTCACCAATTAATGATGTCATGGTTCGAGGAAAAAACGGATTCTTGATTCTCAAATCAATTGGGGATTTTCATCTAGTGGGTGGAACCAGTGATATAGAGGAATTCAAAACAGCAATAGCTGTTTTATCTAATCATGCACCACAAATTGCTGATATATTATCATACGTGCAGATTGATGAAGATGAAATACCTCCTGAATAGGAACAGTTACTCAACTAATTTATTTCATTAAAATTAATTTTTGATCTTTCCAGATTTTTTAGGTTTACAATGTAAGTTAATCCAGTTGTTGGGTTTATATTCATGCTTTTTTGATAGCTGGTTTGATATTGAAATGTTCCTGAATTCAGTAACAATACGCCCTTATATCTATCATCTCCAGCTATGTGTGTATGTCCTGTATGAAAAATATCTGGAATTCTTGATATAATAAGTTCGTCAGTTGGAGTTGGAGCGATAGGTGTTCGTTTTCCATAGATTGGAACTAAATGGCGGTTTTTTAACATCTCTCTCATAGCAGGAATTGAAGTTTCATGAGGAATTGCAGGTATTGCTGCATTAATGTCAAGTATCGAATTGCCATGATTGAGCATAATTTCCACATTATGTGCTTTCAAATAACAAGGACTACCCAAAAGATGTACATTATCTAACTCGAAAAGATTTTGAGCAAATTCCTTTTGTATAGGAGTTTGAGGTTCAGCTGATCTTGCCCCATCATGATTTCCAGGAATGATAACTATTTCAACATCCTTTCTAATTTGGTCAAAATATTCGGTAGCTAAATGATATTGTAACTGAATATTGTCTAACATTAAATCATCTTTTTGCCCAGGATATACTCCGATACCATCTACAACATCACCCGCAACAAAAAGATATTTGATCTTTTCTCCTACCTTGTTATATTTTTCATCTTGAAGGGTACCATTTATGAGATTTATAGCCTTATGAAAGAGTTTACCAGCAAAATTCTTTGAACCCACATGGATATCTGAAATATGTAAAGCAAGTACCTCTTCATATGAGTAGTTTGGTTTGTGAGTATAAGGAATATCTGGCCAGAGAACTTCGTTTATATTTAGCAGCTTATTTCTCCAACTACCAACAAAACACAATACTGAATCTTCTAAAATAAATTGTGAAGATTGAACAAGGTCTGGTTTTGAGACATGAATCAAACTAATTACCGTGCCCTCCAAATCTTCTAACTCAATAATTACATTACCTTTTCTTGTGTTTTGGATTTTAGTGACGATAGCGACTAAAGACACATTGTCCCTGTTTTTATTTGGTTCTAAATCGCTTGTTGAAACTCTATTTTTAATGTCTCTTCGCTTGGAGAAGTAGGAGTTAATGACTTCAAATCTATTTTTAAAATACTGACGAAAACTTTCTGCTGAAGCAACAGTTTGTGTCACTTTTGGAGAATAAATAACTTTCAAATCAGAGGAAACTTGTTCTTTTCTTACACTTGTTTGATGTTCTTCTTCTTTAGTCTGTAACGGTTGTTCTTCAATTACAACGTCATTTTCCACCTCTTCAGAAACTGATGTTTGAGAGATAGTTTCTTTTTTTTCTTGTTCATCAATCTTCATTTTCTCTTTATCAAGCTCATCAATTTCAGCTGTTACTTCTATATTTTCTTCTTTCTTAATGATGTCCTTGATGTCATCTATCGAAAGAATGAGTTTTGATGTTCCGGAAGAAAGGATTCTATCAATTACAGAATCAATATCCTCTAAGGAATTAAGAAAAGAAAAGGCTTCAGGTGTAAGCTGATAACCTTCTGCTACTAATTTTCTAAGCTTTTGAGAGGGATTCATGACTAAGCAACATTGTTTATGGTAAAGAAATTTCTTTCAATTTAAGATGGATTTGGCGACCCCGACGAGATTCGAACTCGCGACCCCCAACTTAGAAGGCTGGTGCTCTATCCGACTGAGCTACGGGGTCATTGAATGTTATTCTTCTTTGAGACTAATCATATCTTAAATTTTTTGATGATGGGTTCATCACTTTTGTACAATTATTGCTAATTGACTATAAGTAATTGATAAAAAATCATATATATCTATATCTTAAAATCCAATTGAAAAGTATGAGTAGAAGAAGTTCTCAAAGAAAAAAACAAAAACGTGATACAAGTCCTATGCCCGCAACTGGAGCAGGTCTAATGAGATATTATGATGAGGATCTTCCAGGAGTAAAAATAGGTCCCTGGTATGTGGTTGCTTTTAGTATAATTCTAATCATTGTTGTCATTATTGGTCATTTTCTTTACGTACCGACTTAAACACTCTTTTTATAAAAAAATAGGGTGATTAATATTAACAATATTCAAAAATTAATGAAAGATCTTTTCTATACAAAAGATAAGGCAAGAGGTAAAGAAAGAACTTTTCTAAAATTAGTTGAAGAAGTTGGAGAACTATCTGAAGCAATTCTTTTGAACGATGAACATAAAATCACAGAGGAAATTATAGACGTCATAGCTTGGATTTTTAGTATAGCAAATCTTGTGGAGATTGATATCGATGAGGTGTTCTTTTTAAAATACAATAATTCATGTCCAAGATGTAAAAACAATCCCTGTACATGCGATTCAATCTGAGTTTGGTATATCTGGAAATTCTTCTTTGTAATATTACAATATCATCTAAGCTAGGCAGAAAATTTTTGTTGCTTTTTTAACTATTCTAGCAGAGAAATGTATGAAATGAAACAAATAGTACTATATACAGCAGAAGATTGCCCATATTGTTATGCTGCTGAGAAAATTCTTAGAAAAGTGCTAGATGAATACAAAGGACTTTTTAATTATAGAAGCATAAAAGTCAACGCTAAACAGGATCTAAAGATCTCTTCTTTACCAACAATCTTTGTAGGACAAACAAAAATAGTTGGTTTACCTGATAAAGAAGAAATTCATTCTGCATTGTTTTCCTAATGTTTTAAAAGGGTGGGTAGAAATTAGTGGTGGTTCTATTTAAAATAAAATTCATATTCCACAATTTCCTTGATAAAATCTCCAACTATGCCTTCTAATTTTAAAAGTTTCTTAAGAAATTCATCATATGAAATTGACCCATATGCTCTTAACCATGACTCATATCCTTGCTTAAGCACTTTTTTAGCTGAATTATGATTCTTACAATATGCTTCCTTAGAATTTTCTTTCTTCTTCTTACATATTGGACACATTATGGGTGGTTTTTTCGAACTAATTTTTATCATCCTCTTTTTTTGATGGACAATCCGGTGATATACACATCTGATATTTTCTTCGTCCTCTTTGCCATTCTATAATAGGTAAACCGTCATGCGGACATGTTTTAGTTGTGGGTTTAACAGTCCCAGTATTTGGTAAGGGGTATGTTGCTGTACATTCTATACGTTTATCAAAATATGCAGAACAAGAGACAAATCGTTTCCCTGTTTTCCTTGATTTAATAATTCTCAAATCTCCTGTTTTACATTGCTGACATTTTCCTAAAACTGTAAGTTCTGATTTTTCTGATAAACGCAGATTTTCGTACAGCATTTTTCCTATCTCTGGTTCTTTTTTATGAAATAATATCAATAAATCTTTCAATTCATTCTTTATGGAAAAAATAGTGGAATTAATGTCTGTTTTTTTATTTTGAACATCTTCCATAATATCTTCTAGATTTCTAGTCATTTCAGATTTTACAAGAACTGGATATTGATCTTCTAGAACGTCAACAACACCAATTCCTAAAGGTGTGGGAGATATTTCTTTTCCCTCGATATATCCACGATCAAAGAGTGTTTTAATAATTCCTGCTCTAGTAGCCTTTGTACCTATTTTTTCTGTTTCCATATACTTTAACAAAGAAGATTCATTAAATCTTGTGGGAGGAGAAGTGAAGTTCTCTTTAGAATCTATGGATGAGAATTTAACATCAGAATTTAGTTTGACATTTGGAAGAAGCTGTTCAGAAAGAGAGTAATATGGTTTATAATATCTAATCCAACCTTCATCTATAATCTTACTTCCACGAACCTCAAATTTATGCGTTTTCACAGTAATCTCTATAGTTCCTTTGAGAATTTCAGCTCTTTGACCAAAAACAGAAAGGTAGCGTTTAACTACCAAATCATATATCTTTCTTTCAGAAGCTGAAAGTGAATTATCAGGAATATTTCCAGTGGGATGAATTGCTGGATGAGCTGCATCTGAGCGTTGTCCTTCTTTTGGCTTGAACTTTTTCTTACCAAGAATTTCATTAGCAAAGATACTGTAATTATTTTGACTACTGAGTTTGGTGAGAATGTTTTTATGACCTAAAGTCATTGGTAGTTTTTGACTATCTGTTCTAGGATAGGAAATAAGTGCTTTTAGATAAAGATTTTCAGCATATTGCAGAGTTTTACTAGGAGAGAATTTGAAATATCTGAATGCCTCTCTTTGTAGAGAGCCTAAATCAAATGGAGGAAAGGGATATTGATAAGCTGTTTTTTCAGAAATATCAGTAATTTTACCAATTAAATCACTACAGTCTTTAACAATCTGTATAGCTTCCTTTTGAGTCTCAATCTTTGGTTTTTCATAAAATGCTTTGAAAGTCTCTTTACCAAGCATCACTTCACTTTCTATAGTCCAAAATGGAATTGGAAGAAATTTTTTAATCTTGTTTTCCAGCTCCACAACAGTACCTAAAGTAGGTCCTTGAACACGACCAATTGATATAACTTTAAATTGGCCAGAAGCTTTCTTTATCGCTAAACTTAATGCTCTAGAGTAATTTATTCCATATAACCAGTCAACATAATGACGAATAAGTCCTGAATTTAGAAAACCTAAGTCAAGGGACTTTTCTCTTTTATCATAAGCTTGGAGAATGTCTTGAACCGTTAAAGTTGAGAATTTCATCCTTTCAGCATCTGTTCTTTCTAAAAGATATTTTAGGATCAAATAACCTATTACTTCACCCTCTCGATCGAAATCAGTCATTATAATAACATTCTTTGCTCCTTTTGCAAGAGACTTGAAGGTATCAGTAAAATTCTTGGTCCTAGCTTTTTTATCTATAGTATGACTTGGTACCCATTCATAATCTAACACTGGATAATTCCATGTTTTACCTATAGAAGAGAGTGTGAATAAATGTCCAACTGCAGGTGCAATAACGATATTGTCATTATTTCGTTTGCATACGAAAATAGAGATATTCCTTATTTTCTTAATTGTAGGTTTATTATTTTCATCTAAGGCATAAGCTAATCTTCGTGCTGCTTGTGGTTTTTCTGCAATACCCAATACATAAGGAGGTTCTATAGAGGACAAACATCTAACACCATAATAAATAAACTAAATGGTTGGAGCCAGGACGGGGATTTGAACCCCGGATCCTATAAGGAACTGATTTTCAAGACCAGCGCCGTTGTCCGCTTGGCTATCCTGGCTTTATTTTATCAAGCAAAATGTAAAGAGATTAATGTAATTAAAAATATATCTACTGAAGTTAATAGATAAAATCAGCAATGAATTTTACAGATATACCCAACTAACCACCATGAGAAATCGGGATGATTCTCACATCTAAATCTGACTTGATTGATTCATTTATAATCCCAGTAGTTTTAAGTTCTCTCTTATTTGAAACAATAAGATAGCCTGGTTTTATATCATCATTAGCAACTAATAAATGACCAATATTTTCATCTAATTTGAGAACAGAAATAATTCCATCTAGTATCTGCATTTCAGCTTGAACTTTACCTGTCAAAATTTGATTATTTGTTTTAATTGAAGGATGAAGATGGATAGTTAATTTATATTCATTCATACAAAAACCTGGAAAATATATAAAACGAAGGGTGGTGTTTTACCCTACTTCAATCTCAAACATTCCAAGTAAATCTTCAATATCCTGAGCTATTGCTTCATCTTCTTCGCTTAATTCAGCACCTTCTTCTGGTTTTAGAAATTCAATAGCTCTTACTAGACCATTTTCACAGATCATTCTTGGAACATGGGAGCTGGAGAAGAAAATCCCTTCGGGAGGTTCATCTAGTTCCTCAAAGCTACCAGTATATGTTTCTGTATAAACTTTATTACCTATTATTACCAAATCCCTGTAGAAACCTTTTGGGGTTCCTAAGTCTCTTAACACTGTAAAGGACTTTTCTAGAATATCTTCTTTTTTAACTTGTTGTTTCACAGCAGTTGCTTCAGGAGCGACAGATTCTGTTACAGTGTCTTTTGGTACTAATACTTCTTCAGCACTTTTTATCTCGATAGATTCTGATTCTAAAGCAGAAAGAATTGTTGGCATAGGTCTATTTCCAGGAGCACCCATTTTTGCTAAATGGGAGGGCAATTCAGATGCAGGAACCTGAGCAGGACGATCTTTTAGTTTTACATCTTCATCAGGGATAACAACATCTGCAGTAGATACTGAAGGAGTATCCTCTTGAGATTCCTCAAACACATTTATTCTACTTTGTCTATCAAGTATTTCTTCAGCTCTTTTCTTAACTGTCTCAGAAAGTAAATCTGTTTTGTTGATTTTTTGAAGCATGGTTACAAATTCAGCTGTCTCATCATCTTGGTCACAGGATTGAGGAACATAGGCAAAACCATATTCTTTTTTCCTTAAATCCGATAAAGCTCGACTACCAATGAATTTCTTTCTTATTGGACAATTAGATCCTTTCCATAACCACATTTTTTTATCTTCTTCATCAACAATAATTAGAACCTTTTCAGCACCGAGTCCCAAATCTGTCATTTCTGCCAGAGAACCGTCCTCATGGACTTCTAAGTATCTCATTAAGTTTCACACTCAAACTGTATTCGAGCTATATATTATTCTTACGTTTAATAAAAGTTATCGAAAGTTACCACTACGTTAAAACTATGAAAAGTATACAAAAGAATTAAAATCTTAAAAGTAATTTAAAATGTTGCAAATTAAAATAATTTCCTGATTTTATCACTTATATTTTTCAGCAAATCAAGAAATGAATCTATCCATAAACTTACCGTATTCAGAATTGGAACACCTTGTCTTTCGATAACCATCGCAAAGAAGATTGTACCAAAGAAACCTATTGGTTTACCCAACACATCATGAGCCCAGAACCATGCATCAGCATGGGAAGCTCCGTAAGCAGATTGAAGTTGAATTGTCATACCTATAACTAACGCAATCCTTAGCAAATTTCCAATAAACAAAGCAATGAGAGAATAAATAGATGCTTTTATTTTCTTTTTTGTATCAGCGGGAGTTACAATCACCAATGAGAGTAATAATGCTCCTGCTTGCATTCCTGTACAAGCTCGAACCACAGCAAACTGTCTGTAAGCTAGAGGATTAGTAGATCTTATGACTGGAGTATACCCTCCATGACCATCTAGACTTACAAATATATTTGTTAAAATGACGAATAAGGTTTTATCATCATCCAATTCGAAGTAATAACCACCATCCTCAACTGGAAACTGATATAATCCTAATATCTTCTGTACAGTTTCTTTTGTCATCTTCTCTAAGAAATAATAATCAGGAACCAAATATAGAACAAGCGTTAAAACTACTACAAAAGCAAGAGATAATAGTGCATAGGTGTATTTTCTTTTACCTGTCAAATCTGTTAAAGTTCGCATGTTAAGTGATTGTTCTTGATCCTTAGATTCAGTCATTACTTTTCAGATTCAGAAAAGTTAGGATAATTAAAAAGTTATTCGTAGGTTAAAATTCAAAGATAAATTAACTTGATTTATTATCTTCGTTATCGTTACTTTTAACAAAAAAGTCAGATAGTTTAACCATTCCTTCATAATTTTTGTTTTTAGATTTTTTAGTTGTTTCTACTTCCTTAAATAATGTTTCTGCATTGTGTTTTATCAGTGCCAATCTATTTTTCAAATATTCCGATAACCCATATTTTTCAACTAATCTCTCAGCCATTTCAAGATATTTTGTCACAGATTTTTCGTGAACTGTTAAATTCAAATTAGGCATTTTGCAATTAGGGCATAATTCATTAAGTGGTATTCGTCTAAATGTTCTGTTACATTTTGTACATCTAAATTTTTGTGAGCCAAATCTTCTCATATTTCCTATAAGATCAGGAATAAAATGGTTTACTATTATTAGTTTTGCTACATCATTTACATCAACAGATCTGACTAGACTCGCAACTTTGAGTTGGGCTTCAACTTTGTCTTCCATTGTTTCTAAATTTTTGTACGCTGTAGATTCAGGACCATCGAATATAGAAGAAGTTTCATGAGTATAATAAAAGCCCTCATAAGCTGTTTGATTATCTAACCTGTTTCGTATCATGTCTATTACAGGTAAAACAGATTTTGGTGAAGCTCGAGTTAAAGTGGCTTCATAAAAAGACAAAGGATACTTTACACAAGTATCTAAGTTATGCGATTCATCATCTACTTCATGAGGATTAAGATTAGCAACTAAGATTAAAGGTGCATCCATTTTACCTCCACGAATCTCAGGAAGATAAAATTTGGAGAAGTTAAGAAAAGCATCAAGAGCTAGGATGATAGAATCCTCATCACCATCACAGTTCACGGTCAAACAATTAATGGTATGAAAGTTGCTATACGCGTTTGATGAGTGATTCAAATCAACTGTTAAACAGTAAGAATTAGCTTTTTTCTTGAGAATCTTTATTTCAGATATTGAATCAAGAAAAAGATCTCCATGTTCTTTTATTTGGGTATAACTTCCATTTTGCTTTCTAATCATTCTCTTCTCTGGAAAACCTTTATGAATCATTTTTCGAGCGTTTTCTCTCTTCTCTTTATGGTGTAACGACAAAAAATTTAGTATTTGAAGATCTGGCCCTCTTATTGCTATTCTATGAACTATACTTCTCTTTGGAAGTTTTTGTAACTCGTAGTATCGTTTCAAAACTTTTTCACCAAAATGAGCAGCAGGAGAAGGTTTTCTTTTTCTACAGAATACACCTAAAGAATTTAATAATATTGTTAAGTCTGTAAGAAGTTTTTCTGAAACAGAATAGTAAAGGATATTGGAATCAACACTAGGGATACTACCATCACCATCAATCATTGCAGATAGAAGAGCATATTTGTAATCATCTGGTAGGGAAAATATAAATGAAGGGATTCTTTTAGTATATGCATTTTTTCCAATGCCAAAAGCATAAGCAAAAAGATACGCATGTATTCTCCCTGTATGAACCAATTGATGATTGTCTTTTTTATAGTATGGTTCTGAATTTAAACAATCAATTATCAATTGATTGAGATGCTTTCTTAAATCAGAATTTGGGACACTAAAATTAGTTTGATAACAGGTTTTTTCATCCCTAATATATCCTTCAGAAATTAAATATCCGAGTAATTCGATGAAATCTTTATTAAAGTTAATATATGGTGAGACAAGATGATCATCTCTAGACATTCCAATACTTGCATCCAAAGGAATATCATCCCATTCAAAAACTCCTTCTCTTATTAAGATTTCAAGATGATTCAGAGGTATAGAGTTAAACCAATAAAAGTCCAAAGGATTCTTATATGGCTTAATTGGTAGTTTGTTAATTATTTGCTGCTTCAATCTTAATGGTAACCTATTTGTTGAGGTCAGCTCAGCTTTCTGTTTTTCTAAAGCATAGTTAATCAATTTTTCTTTCATCCATTGTCTAGCATTTCTTAAGCGAACATCTTGTTTGAAATCTTTGAATTTTTTAGTAGAAGGAAGATTTTCAGCCAATTCTTTTAGTACATTGATTTTTGAAGGTGGTTCTATTATGGGAATAGGTGGTTTTTTAACAATAGGAATATAATCACCAGTTACTAGCAGTTTTGCCTTGGTTTTAGTTAATAGTTTACTATTCTCATTCCAAATAAGCATATTATGATCTGGAGTAACTGTTAATGTTCTACCACTTTCAGTTCGTATTTTAATCCAATCATTACTTTCCCCCTTTATCCAATGTTTAATTGGCTGAAGCATAGATGTATTGTTTGTTTCATCTATGCTTATTACGCTCCAGTGAGGGTGAAGATTTTCTACAGTAACAGTTCCAAAATCATCAACAGTATCCAGGTTTGCACCTTTGGAAATTAAATTTTCAACTATTTCCTCAATATTTCTATGTATAATCTTGTGTTTCTTACTATCCCAAACTACAACTTCTTCATCACCTGATAAACAATTTCTTCTTTTTGCTGCATGCCAATATGGATGAGCAAAATTCACTTTTGCTTTTGTAAATCCAATTATTCGTCCTGCTATTCCCGCTGAAGTATGAGGCGCTAGTCCAATTATTATTTCTCCTATCAAATCTTCTGATTTTTTAGCTTTGTAATAAGGAGGAAGCTGGTAGATTTTTTCTAAAAGCTCGTCTATGTACTGACTTACCTTTAGTAAGTGTTTTCCCCCTTCTTCATTAACAACAACATCTTGTATTTTTAATTCAATAATTTGATTTTCATCTGTTAATGGTTTCCCATAAATATCAGTCACATATCCATTCTTAAGCAATTGTTCTATACTGATTTTTACTTCACTTGGTTTGAAATGTGTTAAGACAGCATCAGTGGAATCAAATCGTGTAGTTCCATCTCTATAAACAAAAATACCATGTTTAGATCTTAAAATTCCTTTTTCTATTAATTCGGGGACTCTATTTCTATTCATTAATTTCTTTACAGCTTTTACATTATCTGGTAATAGACCGCCAATTGTCTGTTTTGCTTCCTTAACTCTATTGCCTATTGGAAAATCTGCTCTAATATATGTAGAAGCTTCTCTGTCACACCTTGGACAAATTTCTTGTTCTAACTCAATATTACAATAAGTACATCTATATGCAAAAACTGTAGATTCATTACATGTAACACAAAAAGAGGTATTCATGAACTTACCACACTTTGGACAATATCTATTTGCAATATCAATAGCGATTGTTTTATTTTCAGATGCCTTATACAAATCCCTAAGTCTTCCACCTTTATCTTCTATCGGGAACAAGAGATGAACAGGTGGTTTCATTCTTCTATCCTTTGCCTTTTCAGGTCTTCCCATTCTAGCTCCAGTATAGGTCTGACATTTATTTCTAAGCTTAATTTCATTTAGAGAATTAATCAAATCAATTACTTTATCTTCAGATCTTTCTATTGGTAAAAACTGTCCATTGTGAATGCCTAAGGAAAATAAGAGGGGAGAACTATAGATGCCAAATTGTAATTTATTGTCATGAACCTTATGAGGTATGAAAATCCACTCAAGAATCTCTTTGGCTTTTTCATCATATGGAATTTCTAAATTCTCTTTAGTGATAATCTGATTTTTCGCAATAAAATCTCTTAGAAAGATAAAATCATCAACTGAGATGTTCTCCCAATGGAAAGTATATTCAGGATGGAGAGGGATATGGAAAATCTTTGATATTGCAAAAGCTTCTTCTGGAGGGGGAATATTTTCAAAAGGATTTTTGATATAAATCTTAATTTTATTTTCTAATTCCTTTGTAAGTAAGTTTTTATCTTCTACAGCAATATCAGCAAATTGCGATCCTAACTCCTGAGACCACCACTCCTCACAATATCCTGCAGGTATTAAGTCATAACTATTCTGATTGAACTCTCCTACACCATAGAGCATGTCTCCTAGAAATAACACCTCGCTTATTTGTTCCTGTAATTTCTTGGCTTCTTTATAGGTATTGACTTTTATTACATCTCCATTTTTTAGTTTCACAATAGGAGGATGAATAGAATCAACAGGCATTACAATTGCACCTTTACCTGGTCTCTCTGTTCTTACATGGGTACCACAAGCTAGAAAATCTTCTGTTACTCCCATTAATGCAGGATGAATACCCATTCCTGCTAAACCTGTTGTTCTTGAACGACCATACCGAATTCGAAAACCTCCTTTCTCTGAAGGATGTGCAAATACTGGACGACCTGCAATTACATCTTTTATATATCCTTCATCTGAAAGTACTTCCAAATCTTCTTCATCTACAAAATCATCTTGAATTTCATCTTCATTAACTGTATGACTTGCACTTTCATGTATTTTTATTAATTCTTGAAACCAATCCCACCCTTCTAGTTGATTCTCATTCACTTTTCGATATAATTTCTTTGAACGACCAACAAGCCCATCATTAAATACAAGACAAGCACCACCTCTAAGGCGATTTGTCTCTATTCTTCTCAAATCTCTGTTTCCCGAGACCTCAACTTTATCTGTTGGTTCTCCAGTAATTTCTATCGTTAAGTTCTGTGCTGCAAATCTTTGTTCTTCCTTAGAAGTTGGTAATTGTAGATGGCTTACTCTGTTATATAACTCAAGTTCTTCAAGGTATCGTTCTACTTCACGCTGGTCTGGTTTGTATTTAGCTAAATCTAAATTCTTTCTTACATAATCAGCTAGTAAAACACTCATTCCCGCTGCTGTCCCTCCTGCAGAACGTATAGGTCCTGCGTAATATATAGCTAGATACTCTGAATCATCATCATTTTTCTTTATCTTAACTTTAGCTATTCCCTCAATAGGAGCAGCAGTTATACTCTCAGTTATAACAGCAAGAGAACTTCTAATTGCTTGTTCTGCAAGTTGTTCTTTAGTTCCTTGCATTAATTTTCCTTTACAGATATCTCCAGCAATCTTAAAGGCTACTTTTTCTCTCGATAAGTTTTGTTTTTCATACTCACGGATTTTTTTTCCTATTCCTGCTGGACCAATTAAACCTTCAACTCTATCTGCAATATCCTTTGCGATTGGAATCTCCACTTCTGGTGCTGGATCTAAACCTATTTTTCTAGCTTTTGTTGCTATGTTATATACCTTCTTTATTTTTTTATTGAGCAAATCAAAATATGATTGAATATTGATTGATAGATTATTATTCTGAGTTATTTGATTCACCATACCATTCTTGAGATTCTATTAGAGGATATTTAACTAGATTTTTTAGTTCTTAAACTAGTCCAGCTTTTTCAAGTGATAAAGCTTTATTAATATGAGTAATTTGTTTAGTTTGTGATTAGCGTAATTATAGCGACCAAGAATTTTAGGTTTTTGTATAGACTTAATGAAATTTTATCTGAAATAAAAGAAATCAAAACTAATCACATTTTACCTAATCAATTAATTCCTTCTGGTACAGATATTGTCATAACAACCGAAATTGAAAAGAAGAAAGTTAATTTCGAAAAATTGTTTGTTCCTAAAGCTTTCAACAGTTATTATATATTTTCAAATATCTACTTATTAGCAAAGAATAAAAATTATTTTAATGAAATAATTGTTGGGATTGATCCTGGAAAAACAACTGGTCTTGCCGTCATAGCCGAAAAAGAGACTTTATTAGGTAAAGGAGAATTTTATACAGCTGTAGACACTGTAAAAGAAGTAATATCAGTCTTTTTTAATGTTGAAACTTCTAATCTCATAATAAAAGTTGGAGAGGGAGGTGGACAGATCAAAAATGAGATTGTAAAAAGATTAGATGAAATCTTTCATAATAAGGTTCCAATACAGATTGTTAATGAGGATTTCACTTCACAGAAAAAAGTAAATTATTTTGATTCAAAATTTCCTAAAAATATTCAATCAGCAATCCTAATTGCATTAAGATAAAACTATTTTCCAGATAGCTAAAATACGCTTTTTTGCATTACCCAAATATCTAAAAGTATTTAAAACTTAGTATCTTAAGATTAGTGTACGAAATCAGATTTGGAACGCTAAAGGATAGTAATTTCAATGGATGGCACAGTGATGCAAGATAAAACTATTGATGAAATGATTACTGAAATTCAGACTCAATATAATATCGTAGGAAGAACAGAAGAACTTCGCAAATGTTTAGCTGCAAAATTAGCAAATAGGCATATTTTATTAGAAGGCGATGTTGGTGTCGGTAAGACAACTCTTGCACATGCTTTAGCATCTTACTTTACTCAAGATATAGAACGTGTTGATGGAGATGAGAGATATAGTTCTTCTAAATTAGTTGGACACTTTGATCCACCAATGGTCATTGAAATGGGGTATTCTTGGGACTCTTTCGTTACAGGTCCTTTAACAAAGGCTATGCAACAAGGTGCGATATTATTTCTAAATGAATTAAACAGAATGCCTGAAGGAACTCAAAATGTTTTGTTAGCAGCAATGGATGAAGGCATTATTATAATCCCAAAACTGGGTGATATAAAAGCAAAAGAAGGATTTTTCATAATAAGTGCAATGAACCCAGCTGAACTTGTTGCTACAACCCCATTAAGTGAAGCTTTACGAGATAGGTTCGTCTGGATAAGATTACAATATCAACCTGAAGAAGAAGAGAAGAATATTGTAAGTGTTCGTACAGGTATTACTGATGATAAAATTATATCAATAGCGGTCAAAATTGTTAGACAATCAAGAGATTGGCCTGATTTAAGAAGAGGTGCTTCTATAAGAGGTGCAATCGATCTAGCAGCTATCATTCGTTTTCTTGAAGTTAATGATATGGAATCTTGGGTTGATGGGTCAATAATGGCATTAGCAACAAAAATCGAGTTGGAAGATGGTGTTGAAAGTCAAATTGAAGATGTAATTCGAGATATAGTTTCAAGTGTCTTCAAAGATTTAGATTTTTTATAGAAGATGGGAGCGGCGACCAATTAGAAGATTTCCAGAAGCCTTTCGTCTTTAGAGGAAAGATGGATAAAGGTAGACTACTTGAAGCTGAAATTGTTGCAGGTAAAAGGAATCCTTCAGTCTATTCTAGTCTATCAGAGGGAATGAGTTATTATGAGATTAAGAAGCAAACAGAATTAGCTATTGACGTAGACAATATGCCAGCAATTCAAGGTATGGCTATATCAAACAAATTTGCTGTAGCAGAAGCTCTTAACTCAAAAAAAGGCTACACAATGATAGCTCGAAGAGCTTCAAAAGGTGACAGTAGTGCCCCTGAATTATTTTTCATGTTACGTACAGCTTTAGATGATAGAATGCGTCCTGTATTCCGTAGACTAGCCAGACAGGTGATAATGACAACTGCTACAGGCATTACCAGTCAAGGTATCAGAGGAGAGGTCTTTGAACAAACCGAATATGAAATAGGATTGGATGAATTTGATCTTGATGAAACCATGGAACGCTTTCTTGAGAATAGGAGTCGTATTCTAAACACTGAAGACATTGTCAGTTTAGAGAGAAAGGAACGAACGAAGACAGCTGTATTAATGTTTGATACTTCTGGTTCTCTTTATGGGGAACGATTTACTACTGCTGCACTAACTGTTGCTGTTATGGCCCATAATCTTGCTAGAGACAATTTCAGTGTGGTTTTATTTAACACAAAAGCCTACACAATAAAACGAATGAAAGAGAAGTTGAATTCAGACGAGCTAATTAACCGTATTCTAGAAAGTGAAAGTGCTGGCTATACAAATATCGCAGAAGGATTAAGGTTTGGAGGACTTGAGTTAGATAAAATAAAGAAGAAAAATAAATTTGGGGTTCTAGTTACTGATGGTGCGTTTAATAGAGGTGGAGATCCCCGACAACTTTTGAAGTACTTCCCTAAACTTCATGTTATTTCTCTTCCAAGTAAGCATGATTGGGGAAGACGTGTTTGTAAAGATCTTGCTAGATTAGGTAGAGGAAAATATGCTGAAGTATCAAGTCATAAACAAATACCAAGAATTCTTATGAAACTCCTTAGAGAATTATAAACAGGTGTAAAAAATCCAATCTAGCCAGTCAAGTAAAAAAAGACGGAAAAAAAATATTCCGTATCTCGGTCCAAATCTTTTATACTATTGTTATGATTGTTCTTTACCAACAATTGGTATTAGTAAGTGCCCAATCTGTGGTAAAGATGTAAATAAGGTTCAACTTACACCTCCTTTTGACGTAAGACCTGCAATGCAAGAAGAAGTCCTAAAGATAAAGAATTTAATAGAAAATAACTTTGGAAAGAATACGAATATAATACAAGAAGAAGACATTATTTTACTCAACCATATTGGGTCTGAAGATCATATGGATGAGATTATCTTTTATGGTAATAGTATCGGTACAAGAAGGTATGATCTAAAAAACAACAACTGGCAAATCAAACTTAATTCTAATGGACTATCACTGTTAGATTCAAAACTAACAAAGCGATGGGTAAAGGTAGATCAAGTAGCAAAAGAGAAAATATCTGAAGGAGCTAATGTTCTTATTCCAGGCGTAATTGATGCTGATTCAGAAATTAAAAATGGTGATTATATTGCAGTTGTGGATGAACAGTTTAATGTTATTGCTGGCGGAATTGCTAGAATAGATGAGGTGGACAGAAACAAACAAACCAAAGGCGTATACGCTAAAAATTATCTGGCTGTGGGAAAACGGTATAAACCTAATAGAAACAATTTAACTTGGGAGGATATAATTGAGTTAAATAAAAAGGAGCTAGAGAAACTAGAAAATATTGCTATTGAATTCATAATTAAAATCAAGAATGATTTAGGTTTGCCAATAATGGTCTCTTACAGTGGTGGAAAAGATAGTTTGGTTACATATGCGCTTGTCAATAAAGCATTACCTGAGACAGATTTCAAAGTCTTATTTGTTGATACAGGGATTGAGTTTCCAGAAACTGTAAAATATGTTGAAGAAAGTAGTAAAAAACTCGGTTTTCATGATAAGTTAATCATTGAAAAAGTTTCAACTGAAGTTTTTTGGAAAGCATTCGAAATGTTTGGTCCTCCTGGAAGAGATTTCCGTTATTGCTGTAAATTTGCCAAATTAGCGCCTATCAAGAGAGCTATTGATAAAGTATTTGAAGGCAAACAATGTATAAGTTTTGTTGGACAAAGAAGATACGAATCATTTCAAAGAACAGGATCAGAGGTATGGCAAAATAGTTATGTCTCTAATCAGATTAATGTTTCACCCATTCAAAATTGGAATTCTCTTATGATATGGATGTACATTAAATGGAAAGATTTACCTTATAATCCTCTTTATGATGTAGGTTATGAACGAATTGGTTGTTGGGTTTGTCCTTCTTCTAATATGGCACAATTAAGTATTCTTAGAGAAAATCATATTGAATTATACGAAAAACTTCGTACATCTGTAAATAAATGGAAAGACGAAAAAGGTTTATCGGAAGACTACTGGCGATATGGTCTTTGGAGATTCAAGAATATACCAAAAAAAATAATCAGTTCTTTATCACTTAATCTAAAAAATATGAAGAGTATATCCCCTGTGAATGATCTTAGTACTCTTCAGATAGAATTAAGTGATTGCGTTACAATGCCGTTCAGTATTATAGGTAATTTTTCGAATGAGATCAATTTACAGAAGATTTACAGTGCTTTAATCATAATAGGTAGAGTACAATTAAATCAAAAACTAGGTTTCCTTAGGATTTTTAACAGAAAATACTCTATTGTTGTTTATTCGGATGGTACATTCAAAATCAATTTTCGTAAACAAGCAGACCTTACCTCTCTAGCTGTGCGTAAAGTTATAGAAAACTTTGTCTATGTTGTTTTGAGAGCGGTAGAATGTATCAATTGTAAGTTATGTGTTGGGAGATGCGATGTTGGTGCTCTAAGTATTCAAGATAATGTCATTTACGTAGACAAAGAAAGTTGTATACAATGTAACCAATGTTCAGAAGTTTGTCCAATTGTAACTATAGTTCATAGAAATCTAAGAGATAAGGTCAAAAACACCATGATGGAAAGTGAATTACAACAATTTTTAAGTTGAAAAATCATTATCTCTAATCATAACATTTTTTTATACAGATTTTGAGCTTGCTTTGATAATTATGCCAGCAAACCCAAATCGTGAATTTCTGCTTGAATTAAGCGGGCTTGTAAATAAGAGAGTAAAAGTCACTATGAACAATGGTAAAATATATACTGGTGTTTTACGTGGGATACAAGATGAATCTCTTAATGTAGTATTAGCTGATGCCAACTGTGACAAAGAGTACTATTACAGAGTTTTCATAACAGGAAACAATATTATGGAAATAACTCTAGCTGAAGAACCTTTTGACTTGCAAGGTTTAGCAAATGAACTAGCTCAGATGTTTCAACCTCAAAATGTTAAGGTTATTGAAGAAGCTGCTATAATTCGAGTTTTGGATAGATTTACTGTGAGTGAAGATGGTGTGGAAGGTACAGGACCAATCTCAGCAAGAATTCAGAAGATCTATGACAAATACAAAGCTGAAAAAGCTTAACAATTACATTTAAGATATCTATTTTTATTTTTTTATTAATTATAGAGGTATAAAGATGGATGAGATAATAGCTTCTGATATTCATGGAAGAGTAGGTAAAATATCATTACCTAATGGAGAGGTGGTGACACCTACTCTATTACCCGTGATAGATCCGAAAGAAAATATTATTCCTCCACAAGATATGATCGATAAATTTGGTTTTAACTTTGTAATAACAAGTGCTTACCTTTATTTCAAACGATTTGGAATGCCTTCAAATTCTGATGATATTCATAGAACTTTGGAGTATAATGGCAATATAATGATGGATAGTGGGGCTTATCAAGTCCTTGTCTATGGTGATGTTGAAATAGACCCAATTCAATCGCTTACTATTCAAACCAATTTAAAAACTGATGTAGGTGTTATTCTGGATGTACCTACACCACCTACAGACACCTATACACAAGCAAAAGAAAAAGTAGAGGAGACTATTCGTCGTATTGGAATATCTTTACCTTATATTGATAACCACCCAGAAACCATCTGGACATTACCTATACAGGGAGGAAAGAACACTCATCTGGTAAAACAGTATATACAAACTGTCAAGCAAGAGAATTATCTAAACAGTTTCAACTTCCATGCACTTGGTAGTGTAGCGCCAATAATGTCTCAATATGATTTTACTAGCCTTTTTTCAATGATTAAAACAGCAAGGGAATTACTTCCTTATAATATCCCTTTCCATTTATTTGGAGCTGGACATCCTATGATTTTTCCTTTTGTGGTGGCACTTGGTTGTGATACTTTTGATAGTGCAGCATATATATTGTATGCAAAGGAGAACCGTTATATGACTACTTCTGGAACCTATCATCTTTCAGATATGATAGAGCTTCCTTGTTCGTGTGAAGTTTGTTCCAAATGGACGCCCAAGGAATTATTGGAAGCAGATAATGAATCTAGAACTAGAGAGATTGCTTTGCACAATTTATATGTTTCATCTGCCGAAATTAAAAACATTAGAGTCTGTATAAATGATGGAAATCTTTGGGAATTATTGGAAAGAAGATCAAAATCTCACCCATCTCTATATAGAGCTTTCAAATATGTGATAAATGAATTCAAAGGAGACTTTCTGGAATACTCTACTCCTATAACTAAGCAAACTGGTTTGAAAATCTATGATGAAGATTCCTTTTATAGACCAGAATACACACGAGCTAGAACGAAAATATGTGATTCCTTTAAGCCAAAAAGCTCAAAGCTAGTTGTTATTGTATCATCGGGACGAAAGAATCCAACAGAATTTCTTTATTCCAGACCTAATGTCAAGAAAATTATTACGGATAAATCTGACGAATATGATTTTGCTTTTTTGGTACCTTTCATAGGATTATTACCTATAGAGCTAGTAGAAACCTTTCCATTCAGTCAATATGTTTTTTCCTCAGTAGTATCAGAGGAAATGCTAAGGAATCTTTGGTTTGAAATAAGCCGATTCATTACAAAAATGAACTACAAAGAAAATATCATTTGTCTTGTAGAAAAAGAAGAAACTGTTGAAGATATAAGTTCTCATATTTTATCCAAATTTGATGTGGAATCAATCCCATATAAATTAAAAACTATTTCTGAGCTTTAAAACCAATCGAGTTTTTATAGTCTATTTTAAATAAGAATATGATGAGTAGTGAAAATAAAAAATCTTACAATGAACCTCCTCAACCAGGTACGACTATAATTTTTCTTGAAGGGGAGATCTTATCTGTTAAAATCAATCAGTGGGGATTCTTTGGAAATTTAAAGACAAAATATGGTACTTATAATTACAAATTAAAAGATTCAACTTCTGCAACCAATGATATTATTGTTGGATTAAAACTAGTTATAACAAATGGATATTGCTATGAGAATAAAAAGAAGGAAATTGTAGTGTCTGATGGTAAATTTGGAGAAATTAGTACTGAAATTGAAAAAAAACATATTCAACTGTTAAATCATGATAATACGATTTTAATTGGTAGAATCACAAATATAACACAGAAGGAGAATTTAAGTACAATATTAGTAGAAATTCCTTATCCCCCTTTTACTCAATATAAAATTACTATTGACAATGATAAATCTAAGCAGCTTTCAAGTATAACAAATAACCTCAATCTCTTTGTAAATAAACTGACAAGAATTGAAGGTACAGGAGATTTTGATGATTTACTAGTTACAAAAATTGAGTTACTTAATGAGAGTCATTTTTTGCATAAATTAATTGAATTGAAAAATAAAGAGGCATCACGAAATACATTGGAGTTCAGTAAAATCATCCTTGATCAGATAAATAATATAGGAAATTTTCACACCACTTTCAAAGATATTCTCTTTAATATGAGAGGAGAAGTATCAAAGAACCTTTTAGATGACCTAAGTAAGTTACTTTTGTCTAAAATATTAGATGGAGAAATGAGATTTCCATATAATATTCTTATCTCGAAATATGAAATAGACAAATATTTTGATTCCATGATAAAACACGCTAGAGACATAATTTATGGTAACTCAAATTTATCTAATCCCGAAGAATTAGTAGCTTATTTAAGATATTATTATCCAGCTTTTAAAAGTGAAGAAAATTAAAACAATAAAGGTGTTATTTCCTTTCAATGGCTATCTCGATGTGAACATCTTCAGGAACATGAATTCTCATTAGAAGACGCATACTCTTTTCTTCTGCATCCATATCAATTATTCTTTTATGAAGCTTCATTTCAAGATGATCATAAGTAGCTGTACCATTTCCACATGGAGACTTTCTGACTGGAAGTACAATTCTTTTTGAAGGTAGTGGAATTGGTCCTCTAATACGTACTCCTGTTCTTTCGGCTATCTTTTGTATTTGATTGCAGATTCTTTGTAAGGAGTGTGGGTCATTACCTAATAGTTTGATTCTAGCTCTTTGAGCCATTGTTTCACCTTTTGTAAAAAAGTTGTGTGGGTTTTAAGAAGATTTCGTTTAAGTAAGAAATTAGATTAATAATATTGAAAGAAAGAAAAACATTTTTAGCTAACTAGAAGGAGTTAGATGGAGGAGTCAGATGACCTTCGATTTCTTTTAACCTTTTTTCTAAGTGTTCAATTCGTTTGACTATTTGTATTAATGTTTCTTCAACTGCAGACATAGATAATTCTGTGCTCTGCTGTGAAGCAACAGCTGCAGCTGCAGATGCTGACACTTCCTTAAACAAGATATTAGCTTGCTCAGTAATTTCTTTGGTAATTTGATCAAGCATGAAATCATTCAAGTAAAGATTTACTTCAGCAACCACAGTTTTGATGTTCTCATGAATACCTCTTTCACTCAAATCTTTAACTCCTACCTCAGCCTCCACTATTTCATCTAGTTTGATTTGAAGCATCCATTGACCTTTTACATTCATCAAAGCTATAGAATATCTAGTTCCTGGAATTTTTGTTTCATACATATTATACCCTCAAATATGGTTTTATTAAACGCTAAATCACTTGTCAGTTTTATTTAAATAATTATTATAGACTATAACTTTCAAACTTAAAACGTTAACGGAAATCCCGAATTTTAATGACTAAATTAAGATAAATCTTTAAACCTCTAAATGATTTATACAAACAAGTATGAGCTCTTACATCAAGAACATCTCCAATTCAATGTCTAATAAAGAAAATATACGTAATATTAGTATCGTAAGCCACGTAGACCATGGCAAAACTACATTATCCGATCATTTATTGCAAGCTGGAGGTTTAATTTCTAGAACTATGGCAGGGACAGCACGAGCTCTAGATTTTCTAGAAGAAGAGCAAAGAAGAGGTATTACCATTAAAACAGCAAATATATCATTTATATATAATGCTGAAAATAAAGGCATTTTAGTAAATTTAGTCGATACACCAGGTCATGTAGATTTTTCTGGGATGGTATCACAAGCACTAAGACTGGTTGATGGAGTTGTTATTGTCGTTGATGCAGTAGAACAAGTTATGGCTCAAACTGAATCAGTGATTAAACAAGCTATGAATGAATGTTTAAAACCTATTCTTTTCATTAACAAAGTGGATAGACTGATAAACGAATTAAAATTACCTAAGAACGAAATTGAGACAAGGGTCAATAATATTATCCAAATGGTAAATGAGCTAATTGAACAATATGCTCCAGAATTGTTTAAACAAAAATGGAAAGTAAGATTTGATAATGGTACAGTCTTGATTGGTTCAGCATTAAACGGCTGGGTAATTTCTAAATATTCTAAGAAAATACTCCCTTTTGAAAAAATAATTGAATATCATTTAAAAGATCAGGTAGACATTTTAAAATCTGAATTTCCTGTTATTAACTCTTTCATGGAGTCGATTATAGAAAACATACCTAATCCACAAATTGGGCAAGAAAACCGTTCCCATTTCATAACACAATTTATGGATCAACAATCTGAAATAGCATTGAATAGTTGTAAAGATACTGGACCAACGATTATTTGCTTAGGCAAACTTCTCCATGAAGATAATAGAGGATTAATTGCTGTTACCAGAGTTTTCTCAGGTTCTGTTAAATCTGGTTCTATGATTCTTAATAGAAGAACTGGTGACGTGACTAGGATTCAGCAAGTTTGTATCTATAAAGGACAATCATTGATGACAATTGACTCAGTAGGAGCAGGGAATATTGCGGTTCTTATTGGATTAAAAGATGTTCAAATTGGTGATACTTTCATCGATAATATATCAGATTTTCCAAACATTTTATTTAAACAAATTCCCTATCTTCAAGAATCGGTTATTTCTCAAAGAATTGAACCTAGGAGAATATCAGACATACCAAAACTAACGAAGATGTTAGAAATATTGTCGTTGATAAAACCAAATTTCAAATACAATGTTGATGAAAATACAGGGGAAATCAAGATTTTTGGAATTGGAGAGTTACAACTCGAAATCATTCAAGGAGAAATACAAAAAGCGGATATTGCAGTGGATGTTTCCAATCCTGAAGTTACACTTGTTGAGCAAATTGACAAAGAAATATCTTTGCAAAAGAAAGATCAATTGGAACTTGTAAATATAGTCGTTAACTGTAAGCCTTCTATAAAGGATGAAATTGAAACTAAATATTGTGTATACCGCGATTACAAGGATAACTATCTTGAAGTTAAAAATGTGAACCCTACTGAAGAACTAAAAGATTTGTTAAGAGAGGGTTTTAAAAACGCGGTTTTGAGAGGTCCACTTAAAGGATATCCTGTTAGAAAATTTCATTTAATAGTTGAGAGTATAGAAGAACTTGAACCTGAATCTCTTAGATATGAGATTATTATCCCACTCATTAGAAATGTTGTTTATGAAGCAATGTTAAATGCAAATGTTGGAGTGTATGAACCTATTTACAAATTTATAATAAATACACCTATTCATTATCTAGGTCCAGTATTAGCTGTTATTCAAAGATTTGGAAGTGAAATCGAAGAAACAGAACATTTAGCTTCAAGATCAATAATTAAAGGGGAAATAAGTGTGGAATCATCTTTACAAACTGCATCTGAGTTAAGATCAGCTTCTGAAGGATATGCCTTTTGGCAATATGAATTCTTAGGATATAAAAGGAAGAAGTGATTCTCTGTAAAATTTTAGCGGCTCAGAACTCAAGATCTTCAACATCTATTTCAGCCAAGGGCTAGATTCTTCATTGCCAGATAAAGATTAATTAAACTTGTTTTTTTATTTTCCCATAGAAGTAAGTATCCGTTCTGAAATCTTTGAGCATTTCTCAATAATTTTCCATTTATCTAAAGTTAAGTGCTCTCTATTCTCATAAACAAATTCGCCATTCACAAGTAAATCAGTAACATCAGAACTTGAGGAGGAAAAAATAACATTGGATAAGGGTTCGTTTTGTGGCCAAGAATGACTCCGTTGTAAGGATAATAAGGTCACATCTGCTGGAGAATTATCAGAAATCCCTTTGGATTCTACCCCCATAGTTTTCATTCCTTGTATTGATCCAAGTAGTAATACTACTTCATTATCTAAAACGCCAGGATCGTTCGCTAGATATTTCTGCAACATCGCAGTTGTAGCAAGTTCTTCTAACATACCTAGATCATTATTTGATGCATTACCATCTGTGCCTACAACAACTGCTATTCCTTGTTCCAGATATTTGTAAACTGGAGCAATACCACTTGTCATTTTAAGGTTAGACTGAGGGTTATGTAAAACAGTTAGGTTTGAATCCTTCATTATTTGCCATTCTTTTGGAGATGTGTGAACGCAATGAGCTCCTAGTATCTTCTCTTCTGTAAATCCTAAATCATGAATGTACTCAATTGGAGATTTACCAAAGTTCTGTATTGCTTCATCTACTTCGCGTTTGGTTTCATTCAGATGAATGTGAATTGGCAAAGAGTATTTTGCTGCTAAATCTTTAATCTCCAAAAGATAATCCTTAGGGACCGTATAAGGTGCATGAGGTCCTATACCATATTTAACTAAACTATCATTTTGTTTGCTTTTCCTTTCTACAAGATTTGAAACATGTTTCCAAGTTTTTTCAAGACTTCCTGATTCAGGGGTATTATCAAAAACAGATGGACAGATTAATGCTCTAATTTTTGATTCTTTTACTGCTTTTTCTATTGATTCAGCATAAAAATATTGGTCAACAAATCCGCTTATTCCTGATTCTATTAATTCTAGACAACCTAATAGAGCTCCATAATAAGCGTCTTCTGATGACATTTGCATCTCAAAAGGCCAAATATATTTATTCAACCAAACCATCAATTTTTGGTTATCGCATATCCCTCTTAGCAGAGTTTCAGGTAAATGTGTATGACTATTAACAAGAGCTGGAATTGCTATATGATTTAACCTATCGATTTTATCATGCCCTGATAAAAATTTCTTTATTTCTTTTTCTCTTCCAACAGCTATTATTTTATCTCCCTCAATTAGTATGGCCCCCTCTCTTATCAATTTATCACACTTTGATCCAGAAATAATATATTTACATTTAATGAATGTATCACTCATTTACAACAAACTAAACTTTGTAATTAAAAAGAAAAGTCTTTCCCTTCCCAAAATAATTATTAGATTTCTTCCATTTCAAATATTTTTGATAAACGGAAATCACCTTCTAACACTTCACGGACTTGTCTATGAGGAACTGTTAGATGTATTCTTTTAGATCTACCATATCTTCCTTTACTAATAACCTGTGCTGTTACTATTCCTAACATATCTAATTCATTTATTAAATCCCCAACTCGTCTTGCGGTTAAAATATCTAGTCGCACTAATTTACAGATTTTCGAATATATTTCATAAACATCACCGGTGGTTATTTCTTCAGATTTTCCTTCACCCATAAAAATAGCTTGTAGAACAGCTTTTGTTTGAATAGGGAGAGAACTTAAAACCTCAATTACAGTGTTTCTTTCTATAACTTGTTGTGCTTTTCGTACATGAATTTCTGTAACTTTTTCATCTCCATTTCTCTCAGCGAGTTCAGCTGCAACACGAAGTAAATCCAATGATCTTCTAGCGTCACCATGCTGCTGCGCTCCAACTGCAGAACAAAGATTAATGACACCAAACTCTAGAATATTTTTGTGAAAAGCTACTTCTGCTCTTTGAGTGAGAATATCGTTGAGTTGTTCAGCTGTATAGGGTGAAAAAACAATCTCTTCTTCACTTAAACTACTACGGATCCTTGGATCTAGTGTTTCTTTGAAGTTTACATCGTTAGTAATTCCAATGATACTAACCTTAGATGATTCCAAATCACTGTTCATTCTTGTCAAAACGTACAAGGATTCTGAACTTTTTCGATAAAGCATATCGACTTCATCTAAAACAGTCACATGTAAAGTATCAAGTTCATCTAATGCTTCTTTGAACTTCTGGTATATAACATCAAAATGCAAACCTGTAAACGGAACATCTATTCCTATATCCTCACACAACTGGGTCAATACCCTGTATTTGGTATCCACATGTTGACAGTTCATATAACTGTATTTGAAAGCTAGATTTCTAGACTCCGCTCTTTCTTTTAATTTCGATAGAACTTGTTTGGTTACTGCAGTTTTACCTGTACCTGTTGTCCCATAAATGAAAATATTGGACGGTGCTCCACCTCTCAATGCTGGTGCTAAAATCTTTGCTAATTCCTCAAATTTATCATCTCTATGAGGTAGAATGTCAGGAACATAATGAGGACTTAACACATCTCTCTCCCTGAAGATTTTTGTTTGAGCATCCAAATATCGGTCGAATATTTCATCTATATTGGATTTAGGTTTTTCATCCATCACTTATTCATCTCTTTACAGTTAGATATTAAGAATTTTCAACCAATGTTTAACTTTGTCGATAGATGACGACTAAAACTATCATCAAGATTATGAATTGAATATACGTAATTCTAGATGTATTAAGCTAATTTGAATAATACTTTGGGTCTTCCTCTAGTACTTCGTGGTATTGATTCTTTCTTTATAATCCCTTTTGATATCATTTTAGCTAAGTTGTCATAAAGGGTTGAACGTGGAATATGTGTTAAAGCAACGAGTTGATTACGTGTAAGAGGTCCATGTTCGTCAAGAAGTTCAATAAGAAGATTGTCTAGCTCAATTTCTTGATCGACTTCATCACTGTAAACATAGACTCGTCTACTACTCACTACTATTCCTTGAATGTCAGATTTTTCCTTTATTTTCTTTGTTAACATATGCTTACTTTGTTGCATTCTATCACTCTATTTCACTATCTATATATTTAGAGGATTTATGTCGATTAAATAAGTCAATATAATCCACAGAATATCAGAGTAATATCTAATAATTTCTTTAGCATCAAACTATATATACTCGACGATAAATGGGAATCGATAAAACAAGCCAGATTCAAGCTGATTTACTTAATATTATTGATGATATTGATAAGCAAATTGAGAACTTATCTTTACATGATCCTATTTTTGGTTTCATCAGCCCCAAGTTCATTAAATGTGGAAAGAAGAATTGTAAATGTCATTTCAACACTAAAGATTTACATGGACCATATTTCTACTTACGTCTTGAACCTGAATATAAATACAATAAATACCTTGGTAAAGAAATACCAAGAACTATTAAGGAACGAGTCAAAATTGGGTCCACCATTAAAACGTTAGAAAAAAAGCGTGCAAGAATTATCGAAACTGTGTCTCATCTTGATTCTATAATTTAGATTATAGTTGTCTTATTGTTTTTTTACCAATTTTTTTAGTAATTGTACATCTGTAATATTTTCGTAATATAATTTTCTTATTATTCACTGAAGAAGTGTAATACGCGACGAATACGGCAATCACAATGAATACAAGGATTCACTTTTACTAATTTTTACATATTAAAGCTTCTTATATGTTTCTTGCTTTATTACGCTATTTTGTGAAGTTCTGTATTGAAACCGTTCACTGCGTTCCCAAAAGTGTGTGAACAAAAATATAATTACGACAAAAATTCCTTCAATTTATAATTTAATTTTTTATTTGAATTACCCATTTGTGAACCAAAAAAGTTAACCCCTTTATTTCCACTGGAAAACTGTGATTTTTGCAACTACAACCCGTTCACAACATGTGAATAGGCTTTTAGGAGAAATAACACCTTAATTCTAACATCTAAGCCAATTTCTTTTGGAATCATTTCACATACTTTTGTGAATTCTTTACTAAATAGGTTCTAATCTAGTGGTTTTTTCACTTTATTTTGAGAGTTTTTTTATTATAGACTTGTTATTTTTCTTCAAAGGTAATCATTAATATAGAACTTCTTTTAAACCCATCTTGAAAAGCAAATTATTCAATTAAGGTGAATCCAAATATGTCAGATTTTAACATTAAATTATTAGAAGAGTTATCTAATGAGTTTGGTCCTTCTGGTTTTGAATGGGAAGCTCAAAAGATTCTCAAGAAATATGTAGAAACTTTCTCTGATGAAATACTCAAAGATAGAACAGGAACTTTAGTCTTTACTTCTAAAGGATCCTCAGATAGTCCGAAGATTATGATAGCCGGTCATATGGATGAGATTGGTTTTCAAGTTGCTGCCATTACTAAAGATGGGTATCTCAAATTCCATCAACTAGGAGGATGGTGGGATCAAACACTTCTTTCTCAACGAGTGAAAGTACGCACAGTAGAAGGTAAACTCATTCCTGGTATTATTGCTGCTAAACCCCCCCATGTGGTGGACGCAGAAGAACGAAATAAGGTTGTTACTAAAGCTAATATGTTTATAGACGTTGGTTGTACCTCCAAAGAAGAGGTAAAGGAAATAGGGATAAGAATAGGTGATCCTATTATGCCTGATGCTGTTTTCGAGATTTGGGAACGTCCTCGTATCTCTAAGGATGAGAAAGAGGAAGAGAAGAAAGAGAATGTTACTCTAGCTGTTGGTAAAGCTTTTGATGACCGTGTTGGTGCAGTTATTACTGCTGAAGTCGTCAAACAGCTTAAAGCTGAAGGTATTCAACATCCTAACACTGTTTATGGTGCGTCTACTGTTCAAGAGGAGGTTGGTCTTCGGGGTGCTCGTACTGCTGCTCAAATGATTAAACCTGATATCGGTATTGCCCTTGAAGTAGATATAGCAGGTGATGTACCAGGTATTGACGAGACCAAAGCTCCTGCCCACATGGGTAAGGGTCCTAGTATTCTAACTTATGACGGTTCCATGATTCCTAATCCTCGATTCAGAGATTTTGTTATCAAAGCAGCAGAAGAGTTAGAGATACCTCATCAACTTTCCGTGGTACCAGGGGGAGGAACAGATGCAGGAGTGATCCATCTAACTGAGATGGGATGTCCAAGTATAGTCATTGGGATACCAACAAGACACATACATGCTCATAATGGGATATTAGATTTAAAAGATGTAAAGAATGCCATAAAACTAATCATAGAACTGATAAAAAGATTAGATAAAGAAACAGTAGCATCATTTACAGAAATATAATCTGGAACCGTTATTTCTACTTTTTTCTTGTTTTTTGCAATGCTAGAAAAGAGGTGAATGGAGAAATCTTACCACAAGAAAAAAATTTACGTGGTAAGATAAGTATTGGAGAACTTAGTTTTTCCTTGGTAGCTAATATTTTTTTAGAGCAATAGTTAAATAATTACTATTATTGTTGGTTTCAAGCATATTAAGGAAATGAATCTTATAAGGTGAATAAATGACGGATTTTAACATAAAAATTCTAGAAGAACTGTGTAATGCCTTTGGTCCCTCAGGTTTTGAATGGGAAACTCAAGGTAAATTAAAAAAATATGTCCAACCTTTTGCAGATGAGATTCTACAAGATAGAACAGGAACTTTGATTTTCACATCTAAAGGTGATATAGAAGGTCCTAAGATTATGATAGCTGGTCATATGGATGAAATAGGTTTTCAAGTCTCTTCAATAACCAAAGATGGGTATTTGAAATTCCATCAACTAGGAGGATGGTGGGATCAAACACTTCTTTCTCAAAAAATTGTTGTCAGAACATCTGAAGGCAATCTCATTCCTGGTATTATTTCTGCTAAGCCTCCTCATGTACTAGGTGCAGAAGAAAGAAAGGAAATCGTTACTAAAGATAATATGTTCATAGATGTTGGTTGTTCTTCAAAGGATGAAGTCGAGGATTTAGGTATAAAAATAGGTGATCCTATGATACCTGATGCCAAATTTGAGATATGGAAGAGGGCACGTATCAAGAAGAAGGATGATGAAATACTGGAAAGGAAAGAGGTTACACTCGTTGCTGGTAAAGCTTTCGATGATCGTATAGGTGTAGTCATTGCAGCTGAGGTTATCAGGAAAATTAAAGAAGAGAGTATTTTCCATCCTAACACTATCTATGGTGCGTCTACTGTTCAAGAAGAAATAGGTGCGCGTGGAGCCAAAACTTCTGCTCAGATGATCAAACCTGACATTGCTATAATTGTTGAAGTAGATATTGCAAGTGATGTTCCTGGTATAGATGAAGCCAAAGCTCCTACTAAGCTGGGTAAAGGTCCGAGTATTATGACTTATGAATTAGCTATGATTCCTAATCCCAGATACAAAGATTTTGTTATTAAGACAGCAGAAGAGATAGGGATACCTTTGCAATTATCCTTAATGCCAGGAGGAGCAACAGATGCAGGACCAATTCATACAACAGAACTAGGATGCCCAGGTATAGTAATAGGAGTACCGACAAGACATATACACGCACCCAACGGAATAATGGATCTAGAAGATGTAGATAAAACAGCGGAATTGATTCTAGAACTAATAAAAAGATTAGATAAAGAAACAGTGGAAGGATTTACAAAAATATAATCAAAAACATTAAATCCACTTTTTTCAATTTTTTAAATAATAAGAGCAGAGAAAGTAAGGGGAGAAATCTTACCACAAGAAAATATTTTACGTGGTAAGATTGACAATCATTCTTCTCAGCTGCTCGAAAACAGTGTAAAATAAGATTAACCTAATAGATCTGGGGGTATCTCTAATACTTTCAGTTCCCCATATATTTCCTGTAATTTCCTTGTAATAGAATACAGCCTCTGAGATACACTACCTTTTCTGTTTAACATATTTTCATCTGCTAATCTGGATAGGTAAGTACTTACTGTACTCATTTTCACTCCCTCTTTGAATATTATTTCGTATAATTCACATACCTCATTTGAAGTAAACCAATCTCCTTCAGGATAATGATTTCTAATTATACTTGCTACACGTTCTATTTTTGAAGCACCAATTAAATCATTAACACTTGCAATCTTTAATTGTTCTTTTTCTTCTTCTGCTGGAGATCCATCAGATTTTCCTGTAACTAAGGCAAGTGTAGTTTTAAGACTCTCAGTGTCCCCTGAGGGTATTCTTATGATTGTACCATCTGGTAACTTTATTGTTACTTCTTTTGGCATATAAATCACTTAACTACTACTTATTTCACTAATTTCCTTATTTAAAGGTAGATATCATGTTAGACTAGTATCTAACAGTCAAAATAAACTAGTATCCTACAGTTAAAAACCTAAGTAATATCCATTTATGTAAGGCAAAAGTGAGAGAGACCCCCTTTCTTCCATTAGAACTAATATTATATATAAATAAGTTTTCAGTTCATTGAAAAACGAAAGATTTATATAATTAATGATTTCTATTAACTTGACCCTATGTACAAATGTAGTATAATTAATTATTTTTTTTATGTACAAATGCTTTAAATCGCTCCACTTGAAATGATGGGGCGTGTGTATATTTGTCATTTTTCTATCGTCAAAATCCATAAGTTTAAAATGAAATATTAGACGTTTTTTCACGAATAAAATGGTCACACGAATCAGATTATGTGTAAAATGCGGTAGACCAATCAATAACACTACAGGTTATTGTGAAGATTGTTCCAAAGAAGTTTCCATTGGAGTTAAAGATCACTGTTCCAATTGCGGTAAAAGCAACTTAATGTCTCCTTTAGCTTACAATGTTAAAACTAAACACACTTATTGCAAAGAATGTTTAGATCTTCTTGTAAAACAGTTGCGACTTCAAGAAATACCTGAGGATCATATTAAACGAATTATAGATCGCGATTTTGTTCCTGTTAAATAAAATTCAAAGCATTTAACATCTTCTAATTAAGCTAATTCTACATATGTGCTTATCCATCACCTAGGAAGAACATTTGGCTATAAAAATCTCCATTATGAAATTAAACGTATAGTTATACTATCTTATTTATCCCCTAATTTTCCCAGTACCGGCCCCCTAATTTTCCCAGTACCGGCCCCCTCCAGAATACAAAATCTTACCACGTAATTATTTTTAGTGTGGTAAGATTTCCTATGTTCTCTCCGACTTGAACTACATTTATTTCTCTAAACACAAAAAAACATACCATAAAAGAGAAACCAAGTAAGTATTAAGCATCGAGGACAGATTCTCTAGTATTTCATTGCTTTATTCAAGTATATCTCAATAACTTTCATAGACTTCTAGTATTTACCCCTTAACCATGGCATTGCTTCTCTTTTTTGCATTTCTAAATACTCTGAAAGTCTAGTTTCTAGTCTGGTAAATCCATAACTATTACATTTCCTGATAGCTGTATAATGAAAGACTAACCCAAGAGGATTACCATTTCTATAAACGCCTATTTGGATGAATGCTTCCATGAATAAGCGTAATTCGAGGACTTGAATCTGATCAAGCTTTCCTTCATATTTTCTTAATAGATTAGAGATTTCTGTATATCTCTTTAGTGAGTGTAGTTGTTGAGCAATTAGTAAATCAGCTAATACATCCTCAATAAAGGAAGTTTTGCTTGTTTTTGTTCTTTCAGTTAATACATCAATACGCTTATTCAAACTCCTCATTGAAGTTCCCTCTCTATTTCTTCCAATGAGAACGAAAAGTATTAGATGCTTAACTCTGTTAATACTATAATTATCTGTTTTTAATAATTGTTTGATTTTTGAAGAGTCTAGATTGGCATTAAGTATGAATTCACTCAATAACATAAAGTCACTGTAAAGAGTTTTACTTCCATTATATATCTCGATTATTAATTCGCTCATTTTTTCAGGATTGAACTCTTTTAAACGAGAATACACATAGAATTTATTCAAATTAAGTGTATGACAAATCTGCTTCTTTGTGGCTGAATCAAGATTCTTACTGAAGAGTTCATCCTTAAGGAGCTTTTCAGCTTCAATTATCATACCTCTAGTTTCTTCTATCTTTCCTTGAAGAGCCTTAACAGTAGTAATGAATGAATGCATTACAAGATAATAACTAAAGTAGATGCTCACTCTATATGTATTTTTAAAGAGATTATATGCTTTTTCAAAATAAGTTTCAGCAAATTTAAGATCCAAATCTAACATAAATCCTAAACCCACAAAATAGTAGAGAAGTGCCTTAATGTCCTTTGGGAGATTATCAAAGAATGTTCTATTTTTAACAATTCCTTTACACATTTCTAGAATTTCTTGAGATTTTTGTGTTCTTGTATAAATAACTATTAGTAATGATATTGATTGAATAAAACTCCTATAGAATCCATTCTCATAGAAGTACTTTGAACAATTCCTCAAGATATCAACAGATACTAAATCATGATTATTTAACCATCTATCCGAAGCATAAGAATAATTACAGATGTTGTATGTATAAGAGTCTACTTTATCTAGTTGATTGAGAATTTTTACAGCTTTATCTATTTTCCTGCTACTTAACTGTCTGTTTCCTTGTATAAATTCTAGATATCCTTCAATTTGTAAAGAGAGAGCAATTCCTTCAACATAGTCAATGCTTCTTGCATACATAGTCATTTCTTTTAGAAGTTTCTTGACCTCAAGTAGATTTTTTCGTGAATGATAGAGTTGTTTTATTTTTAGTTCATATAGATTTGCAATCAGTTTATTATTGGATGAAGTTTTACAAAGATCAAGAACAATATTGAGAATGTTCAAAACCTCTTCTGATTTCTCATTAGCGCATAGAATCCTTAATTCCATCAAATTCGAGGAAACAATGTCTTCATCTAATTTCTTTCTGAACAAATTAGTAATTTGCTCCACATTCATCGTTTTCATACTTTAATCCGTAAATTGATATATAAACTAGAGAAATTTTAAAAGGGGAAACTATAAAAAAATGAAATTTTGACGAAGGATTTAATTTGGTGTCCACAAAGGTGGCAAAATGCCTTCGTCTCCGTCTTCAGGATCATATCTTTCTATATACATCATACTCAATCTTCGGAAAGGGTTATTATCATAGTTTGAGTAACTTATTAAAGCACCACAAGAAAAAAAGTGACAACAGTATTAATTTCAAGAGTTTATTTTTTAATGTCTCATTGTCTTGTTCTTGTACATTTTTTCATATACTTGTTTAATTTGTCTTCTACTAGCCATTTTAGCACCTATATATGCTATTAATATAAACCAAATCATTATTCCGAACAAGAATGCTAAGTAATAACTTAACCTTGTATAAGGTACCAAAAAATATCTTGTTATTATAGATCCAAAGTACGTACCAAATATCGTTCCTGGAATTGTTTGTAATAAGATGGACCTTGCTGAAATCCTAGAAATTTTCCTTTTAGATATACCTAATTTGTATAGTAGTTCGTAATCACTCCTATAGCTTAAAACATACAAGAAAGCAAATATTATGATTTGTAAAGAGAAAATTAAGAATAACAATCCACCTAAAATTCCATATACTGATGAAAAAGCTATATACTCTCCCATATTTTCTTTTAGTAATTGATCCATTCTCTCCATCGTATATCCATAATCTTCAAGTATACCAGATACAATTGATAATTCTATTAAA
>CAZJUB010000015.1:0-24586 GCA_964549075.1 uncultured archaeon
TAGGAATAAGTGAAAAAGAAATCAACGGACATTCAAGAGATTTTGCTAAAGCAGCCATATCAGAATATGGTTATAAACAAATGTTAAATGCGGCTAAAGCTCTTGCGATGACTGCAATTGATGTTTTTACTGACGAAAAACTAGTAGCAGAGATGAATAAGGAATTTCAAGAAACAAGAACAAAGTAAGAGAAAAAGATTCAAACATTCTCTTTATTTCTTTTTTATCTTCATTAACATACAAATATAAATAGATGTTTCCTCAAAACTGTTGTATGAAAGTTTCGAAAGAAAAAGTAAGATACTTAGTCTTTGAAGGAGGGGGAGGAAAAGGTGTTGCTTATCTTGGAGCAGTACAAGCTCTAGAAGAATTGGGCATATTGTCTTATGTGAGTAAAAACAGAGATGGGAAAGAAACAATTCTTCTAGATAATAAGAAGATATTTGGTATATCTGGAACTTCTGTTGGTTCAGTTACCGCACTTATCCTTTCTTGTGGGTACAATCCTAAAGAAATAGAAGAGATTTTGAAAGGAGATATTGGTGAGAAACTTCTTGATACAGTTGAATTTGACAAAATTCCTACCGTTTATACTGATAAACACCCAGTCTACGTTATAGATGATCCAGAATTAGAACGAGATCAGCTCCTTCTTGACAAATACATGAAAGAGTATATGGTTGCTGATCAAAAATCCTTCGGGGGTCTTCTTAAAATACCGGGTAAAGCAATCACAGAGTTAAATTTCAAGTTCTTAGCAAGTATATTCAAATGGTACGTTTACTACGAAGCGCGTCGAACAAAAGAAGAAGAAGAGGCATCAAAACACGAATTTATTACTACCGTTCCTGAAATCGTTCAGAAAAAAACCGTAAAACAAGCTTTTGATATGATTGTTGATAATCCCGCTGAAAGTATTAGTAGTTTCAAATATGAATTTGGATTCTTTCTTGCAAAGGCTTTTCGTGAGAAAGTAGATAATTTGATTATGGAAAAGTGTGGCATAAAGAATTGCACTTTTAAACAATTTTATGATTTCTTTGGAATAGACTTAGTAGTTGCAGCTTTTGATGTTTCTACAAATCAGACCTATTATTTCCGAAATGATGAAAAATGGGAAAATCTCTGTGTTGCTGATGCTGTGAGAATGTCAGTAAGTATTCCTATTATCTTCAAACCTGTAGTTTTTGGGATTAAGAATAACAAGTTTACTTCTGCTTTAGAGGATACTCCTAAAAGTTACATCGTTGATGGAGGTTTAGGTAATTCATTTCCTTTTCATGTTTTTGATGAACCGGGTAAAGATAAACTTAATCCTCATGTGTTAGGTTTTAATCTTCAATTCTACCGTCCTTTCACTGAAGGTGATACAACATTTTTTGGTTTCTTAGAAAATATCTTTCTAGCACTATTAAGATTAACGACAGAAGCCCAGTTCAAACATCCAGAAGAAAGAGATCAAGCTATAGAAGTCGAATCTAAGGAACTAGGAGTGTTAGATTTCAAATTTGAGGAATTACCACAAGAATTAATCGCAAGAGTGAAAAAGACAACTTTAGATTATTTCAAAAAATAAGAAGAAATAAGATTAGGTTCGAAATCAAATTTATATAAAACCTTAATCTTTTTCTCTAACATGTCATTCTTCAAGAAATATCTAGTTGGAGATTTCTCTCTGATTGTTTTATTTTCAGTTATTTTCTTATTCTTTCTTCAAACTCTTTCTGATCTATTTGAAATAATTTACTCTTATGATCTATTAATTCTAGAACCTGATGAAAACATTTTAGGATTGTTGTTTTTGTTATCACCATTAGTACTACTTGCTTTTTGGAAAAAAATACCTGAAATAGCTTTACTAATCTCAGGAGAGATCATTATTATTTCTAGACTTATTGAACCTATAGTTTTTGGGATATGGATTTATATTTTTGCAGGTTTAGCTGTTGGTAGTTTTCTTATATTCTTTCCAGGAATTATAATTGAAATCAAAGATAAAGAACAAAAGATTGGAGTGGATTTAGGTATTGGATTAGCGTTTGCAGTTGGTTTATCTATTCTCTTTAGAGTCGCTGGAGTATCAAAAGATATTTCTCAATATAAGTGGTTTCAGATTATTGGATGGGTTTTAGGTATTGTTGCAGCTCTTATTCTAATAGGATTGTTTTCTAAAATAAAAACTAAAAAGGAGGAAACATCCAAAACTTCTGAACAAGTAATTAAATTCAGCTTTTGGAAAATACTTGGTTTATCTTTGGGGATATTTAGTATATTCATCACGTTGTGGTTTACCTTCATGAGCCCGACAGTGATTTCAAGATGGACTGAGGGGAACTATATTGGTATAGTAATTGGGATATTACTTATGCTTGGTATTTTTATAGGCTTGAACCTTTGGAAACCTGATTTAATTAATAAACTTAAACCATTAGTACTCTGGATTTGGAACAGTTTATTTGCCTTATCTATGACTTTAACTGTGCTTGCTCATCAGATATTCTTTCCAACAGATTCAAGTAGTTATCCTCTTTTAGCTCCTGTTACTGCTTGGTACCAACAAATTCCTTTAGTAATAATGATCATAACTTCACCAATTTTGTATATAGATTTCATTCTTCTTACTAAAGAAATATCAAAACTTAGACCTACTCCTATAAAGATGGGAGGAAGTTTTGTGATTGGAGGTATTTTCATTGTAATAATGGTCTTTATGCAGATTCTTCCAAATGTATGGGGATATTTAGAACCTATAAGTACAGGATTTCGAGACATGTATTGGTTAGCGTTCTTTATACCTGGAGTAATAATTACTTTAAGTATTTTACCAATCAAGAAAGCTACATTATCATTTAAAGCAATACCAAAGAAAATCAATACAAAAATTATTGTTTCAGCTATTTTTGGAATAATTTTCATCGGAACAATTGTAGGAGCAGTATTGACTAAACCTAGTCCTAACTATTCTGCTTCAGGTAAAACCTCTTTGATTATTATGACTTATAATATTCAACAAGGCGTTAATATCTCAGGAGACTGGAATTTCGATGAACAACTTAAATTGATTAAAGCAGTTAATCCTGATATCCTTGGACTCCAAGAATGTGATTCAGATAGAATATCTTGTGGAAATCTAGACGTTGTTAGATACTTTGCATCTAGACTAAACATGTATTCTTACTATGGTCCTAAAACGGTAACTAATACTTACGGTTGTGCCATTTTGTCTAAATATCAGATATTAAATCCTTTTTCGTTCTTTGCAGTTAGTGATACAGAACAGATCGGTTCAGCACAAGCACAAATTACAGTGGGAACGACAGAATTTAATGTGGCGGTTAACCATCCTGCTGGAGACTCAACTCAAGTAAGAATAGATCAGAATCTAGAGATGCTTGAAATGGTGAATGGATTATCTCATGTTATTTTTATGGGAGATTTTAATTTTAGACCTTATACCCAAATGTATAACGATACAATTGCAGCTGGATTAGTAGACTCATACGCATCTGTTCATGGTTCCCCAGCTTTAGATAACATTGATCACATATTTTTGAGTTCGGGAACTACAGTAATTAGTTCACAGTATATCGAAGAAGGGCAATCAGACCATCCAGCTTACTGGATAGAGATTGTTCTCTAAAATTTTTTTATTTTTCTTTCTTCTTTTTGACTAATATCACTCTTTTTTTTATTTCCATTACTTCAAATTTTCCGCTTTTAGTGATTTGATTAAGGTACTTTTCCATGGGTCTACCCGATTTTTGAATCGACATTAAACCTCCAGGTTTTAATATACGATACATTTCTTTCACTAATTCATCAATGATTGCTGTTAGGTTGTGAAAAACTCCAAAGAAGAATGCTACATCTATACTGTTATCATCTAAAGAAGTCTGAAGCACATTTTCTAATTTTATTTCAATATTGTTCTTATCCATTTTCTCAATCTTTCTTTTAACTTTCTTAACGAAAATAGGATTGATTTCAATTGCGTAAATGAATCCATCTTTTCCAACGATATCAGCTGCTGGAATTGTGAAAAAACCTGGACCGAATCCGACTTCTAAAACTTTATCTCCTTTTTTCAAACCCGCTGAAACCAACATTTCAGTAGGATCAACAAATAAGCTGTAAAGATATTTATGCATAAGAGTTATGGATGCTGCTTCTACACGATCATGTAATGACATTTTATTCGTCTTGTTCAGTAGTTTTCCACATATTTTAACCTATGCAAAAAACTATTTTTAGATTGAAGAAACAGAAAAAATGTGGTTGAACAAAATAAAATTTCAGTTTTTATCATTTATAACCTCTAGAATAGTTTCCTTTACATTTGTAGATATTCGTTTTATTCGCTTTTCTTCATGTGCATATTTACTAAAAAGAATATGAAAATGGAACTTGTTTCTCATGGTGTAAACAACAGCAACTATGACATTAATAGGAAAAGATAGTCCACCATAAAAAGATTCTATTGGAAGTTTTTCAGTATCAAACACTGGTCCTAATTCATCTAGAGGTCCAAGATTAGTTATTGTAAATGGTTTTTGGTTTGATACAACATCTATAAGAATTGGTCCGAGTTCTCTTAAGGTGTCTACAGGGACATTTTTATGAACATACTTATGAATCCAAAAAGCTCTCTTGATATTTAGTTCATGAGCAAGTTTCTTCTGGTATTTTCTTACGTTTTTCCAAAAGGACTTATTCTTCCTATATCTCATTCTTACCAGAGCAGCTCCAGCATATAAATCAAAAGATTCTCCAACATCTATAGCCAATTTTTCCCGTAGATTGACAGTATTATTGATAGCTGAGAGATATGGTAAGAATGCTGTACTTACAGCACTATGAACAGTTACTTTATTTTTTTTACATACTTTGAGAAAAGAATCTGTTTGTTTTTCAGTCAATGACCAAGAAATAAAATTTAAATCACCTTTTCTATTATTGAGAGTGTTTTTTATTCTCTTTGAACCTAAACTCAATATGTACCTCAAAAATTGAATAATTTTGAACAATACTAGAACTAATTTAGTTTTAATTGCAGTGTTTGGAATCTTCTTTCTAACTTCTCTTGGAAAAAAATCACCTTTATACAAAGAAGCATCAAGTTTTTTTACTTCATCATCTGGATTAGATAAGAAATGAACTAAATCTCTAACTAGATAAACCATAGATAGACCATCAGCGAGTATATGCTGAGCACACAATATTAAGTCTGATCTATCCTTCGAACTGAGATAAGTTACTCTGAACAAAGGGAGATCCTTACTGTTCAAATCAAAAGGTTTGTTTAGATGTTCAACTGCAAACTTTTTTGTATATTCTTCATTTCGATAATCTTGAAAATTAATAGGAATAGCACCTACATCTTTTGAAGTTAACCCTATTTTTCCATCTTCACTTTTAATAATCCTTACTTTGAGTAGAGGATGCCTAACTTGAATTTTCTTGAAAGCGAGAATAAGCTCGTCTTGAGAGACTCTGCCTGAAATATGGAGAGTTACTACAATGTTGTAAGGTTGACCAGCAGCGTAATTAAGATACTCTATATCGTGAAGAGGACGAATCATTATTAATATAGGATATAATAGATATTTCTTTTTTTCCCTTGATATACAGTATTTTGCATAAAATATATAAACACCAAACTTTCAATAATTTCGTCACAAAATATAGGTGAAAACATGGTTTTATTGTTAATAAGCGGTATCTATGCAATCGTTTTGGGTCTTGGAATAATTGGATTATGGATTATGTTACTAGCAACTAGGCAAGTACCAGAATTAAAAACTGAAAAAATCGAAATAATTTTTCATATTACAGTAGAAAGTGTTATGGGAATTTTAAGTTTAGTAAGTGGAATTCTCCTGCTATTTAATCTAAACTGGGCAGTCTATCTTTTTATCTTGGCAATGGGTTTGGTAACCTATGCAGTAATTAATTCAGCAGGTTATTATGCTCAAAAGAAAGAATTAGCATTTGTAATAATGTTTGCAGTAATTTTAACAGTATCAACAACTTTAGTTATTTTGAATATGATTTCAATTTAAGAATTAGAAAACATAAAAAAACTTACTAACAGTAGCAAAATTGTTGCAAAAATGTATTTAGCTACTTTTTATATCATTTGAAAATATTAGTGTATTGAAGCTTATGGGTAAAAGGTATTGCTTTTTTTGTAGAGACTGTGAATTAAGATTAACCTTATTTGATGATGTCGGAAAAAATTCTCAAAATCGAATAGCTAACTATTATTGTCCCACTTGTGAAAAAATTGTCTACCATGATACATGTTTAACTTGTAATACTAAACTCAGCTTAATAGTAGATATACCGGAAAGTATTCTCCAAGGAGTTGAAGAGCGAGCACAGAATGGAGAATGTCCAAGATGCAAAAATGATCGAACGATTGTTGTTTTTCTTGGAGAATGGGAATAAGTTTTATAATTGTTCCAATAATCCAATTCCCATGAAATATAACCAAGTTACTGATAATGTTACTCAATTACAAATTGCTCAAGGTTCCAACATTGTATGTATTTCATTAGAGGATGAACTTATTTTCATCGACACAGGATTAAATACCATTGTTGCCAATGATTTTAGAAAACAAATGGAACAAAAATACCAGAAAAAAGCAAGTATGCTATTGATAACGCATGCCCATATTGACCATTTTCTCGGTATGAAAGCATTTTCTGATTGTACGATCGTAGCAGCTGAAGCAGCACAACAAAGATTTTCTAGATTTGTCGGTTTACAATTTACGGATGAAATAATAGAAAATATGAGTAAAATATTTCCATCCATAAAAACGGCAGTTACTGTGGCTAAAATATCTAAACCTCATTTATGGGTAAAAGAGAGAAAACCTTTTGGACCTAATGAGGAAATTTTATTCGAAGTTAAAGGAGGTCATTCTAGTTGCTCCTCAACGATTTTTTACAAATCTGACAAAATTCTTATGGTTGGAGATTTAATCCAAGCTAAAGTATGTCCATATTTTGGAGAACCTGATACTGACATGAACAAATGGATTCAAGCGTTGAAAGAATGGAATAACCAAGATATAGATTACATTCTGCCTGGTCATGGAGGAATTTTAAACAAAGATTACGCTCAATCTGTTCTGGAGTTTTTTGAAAAAATAATCAAAGAACTACGAAAATTTAAGAAGGAAGGTTTATCAGAAGAAGAACTATTGAAACAACCAGTTTTTTCCAAAGGATACTGGCCAGAGAATGCGATTAGAAAACCTGCATATAATTATAGCTTACTGAATTTATATAGACAATTAAAATGAAGGGAAAGCTTTGAATAGAATCGTAGTAATTGGAAATTCAGCATCTGGTAAATCAACTCTCTCAATGAAAATAAAAGAAATACTCGATATTCCAGTCTATCATCTTGATAAAATCCTATGGAAACCAGGATGGGAAAGAACACCAGAAAATGAATTCAGAGAAGAACACGAAAAAATCCTAAATTCAGAGAAATGGATAATTGATGGAGTTGCTTACAAATCAACACTAGAAGAAAGATTTTCTAAAGCTGATGCAATAATATTTTTAGATATACCTTTAGAAATCTGTAAAGAAAGAGCACTTCAACGAATGCATGAAGATTTAGAAAGACCAAATCCATATGTTTCTGAAGGATGCCCGTATCCTCTAGAATTAGTCGATGAACAAAACAAAACTATCGAACTTTTTCATAATGAATATAGAGAATTTATACTAGGGCTATTAAATAAGTACAAAAAAAATAGATATGTTAAGTATCTAAAAGATGAAGAAGATACAAAAAGATTACTTGAAGACCTTAGAAATTATTGATACATTTCTTCTAGTTTTTCCATTGACAATTGGTTGACCAACCATGTAAAAGCCTCAATTACTCCAAAACCAGTTAAAGCGCTACAATCAAAGACAGCAAAGGTTCGATCTTTCATATCAAGATGCAAATTAAGCAACTGAATTAGCATTGGAGCTTGTATAGCAGCTGGAAGGTCTTGTTTATTGGCTAGAATTAAAGCAGGAACTCCTACTAAGTAGGGATTATTAATTAGATGAATACGAAGAATATCTCGAGCTTCAGGTAAACGTTCGATGTCAGCAGCATCTATTACAAATATAACAGCTGAGCTGCCTGGATAATGTATATCCCAAAGAAATCGAAATTGCTCTTGTCCTGCTACATCAATTGTAGTGATATCCCACCCATCAAAATTTATTGTATCAATATTTTGCCCTATGGTAGGAGTAATACCTTCAAAAAAATCACCTGTATTAACATACTTTGTTAAAGTGGTTTTACCTGCAGCATCGAGTCCAAGAATCAGAATTTTAGCTTTTTTTTCAGTTTTTAATTTCCTCATTAACCATCGGGAAAAATTGGACATAAAGCTCATTTTGATTCTCCGTTCTACTGCAATAATCGTCTAAAGATGACTCTTATTTAGCAGTTTGAATGTTATTATATTTTTAATATTGTTTTTAAAACTACTGTTGGTCTAACAAGATAAATGGTAAAAGTGGTGAATATAGAGTTCTATTTTTTTATCTTATCAATTAGCTGAGCATAATCCTTAGAATTTGCTACCAATTCAACTAAACTTAACATTTGAATTTCTGACACTACTTCATCTAATGACAGATTATCTACTAACTCTACAAATTTTTCCGATTTTTCTCCGAAGAGCACATCAGTAATCTTCTTAGTACTCGTAATCAAAAGATTAGAAAATTCTTCTACTTGTTTTAAATCAGGTGAAGTAATATCATAGACCAATCCTATCAAATTAGCTAAACTTTCAATGCAATGAGATTTTAAGCAACTCATTTTTTTATAGAAACCTTCTACAAAGAAGAATTTTGCAGTTCTAGCAAAAAGTTTCTCTGTCATAGGATTCTCTAATGAGACTCTCTTTCCAATAGGAGCAACAAAATCGACCTCAATTAGATCTTTAATGTACCTGTAAAGTGACTTATCAGAACGCTTTTTCTTTTCAATATACTCTTTCTTTTCTTTTTCTGATGTAATATCTTTTTGTTTTAGTTCCTTTAAAGCTACTTTTTCCATGTATTTGTTATAATCCTCCTCAATCTCCTTAACAGTCTTATAACCTTCCCTTAGTGACATAAGAATAGGAAAATACACTTGATTACCCATCATTTGTATTTGTTGTTCTTCGCTAACTAGTATCACTGGCTTTTGTTTAAAGTTTGGATCAAGTACATCTTGAGTTTCCATAAAGTACCCCTACATTTGCTTCTACTTTCTAATTTTAAAGCTTTCGCAAGCACTAATAAGTTTTCTCATAAGATAAGAAAGTTTATAAGTGTTTTTTAGAACCTTTCTCAATGTTTGAGAAAGCAAACACAAAAAAATAGTTTTAGGTGTTAATTATGGAATTCAAAAAATATAAAGAATCAAGATTGAAAGATCTTGGAGAATTAGTTAAAGATGTAGTCAAAGATTGGCCTCAAGATCCATGGTATCCATCTATGGAGCAGTTAAAACAAACCTACGAATCCAATGAAAATTTTACTCCAGAGACTAGACACTTCTTGTATGAGGGTGATAAATTAGTTGCTTTTCTAAGTAGTGCTTTGGAGGAAAAAGACGAAGAGGGTATTCAGTGGGGATCCATTCATATGCCATTTATCAGAAAAGGTTATGAAGAAGTAGAGTCTGAGCTTTTTGACAAAACAATAGGTTTACTAAAAGAAAAAGGAGCTCAAAAAATCCGAACATCCTCTAGACCTGAATATGGATATATCCCTGAACTCCTTGAAAAATGGGGATTCGATAAATCAGAAGCTGGTGGAAAACGAGCTATACTCAAGGCAAAGGATTTTGTTCCTAAAGATTATATTGAACCAGATTACTTTAAGGAACTTGATCTAAATAAAGATGAAGATTTGGATAAATTCAAGAAAGTCTATTTGAAAGCTCGAAAAGAGGTAAAGAAGGAAGATTTCGACAACACAATGAAAGCCTTCATAGAACAAGATTTAACCATTTCTTGCGTTTTAGCAGAGAAAGATGAAGTTCTCTCTTATGGTCTACTCTATAAATCAGGACAACCTAAGAGATCGTTCTTATCATCGATACCAATTTTTGATGAAGAAAAACCAGAAGTACTAAAAAAAGTATTGACCTATATGGCACATAAAGCTGTAGAAAAAGGATATGACGAAATCTATCATGCTTTAGTTGATGAAGAAAGAGAAGAGCTCTATAAGCAAATGAGGATAGAATTTACTCCTTCGTTTAGGTACGAACTCAAATTAGACTAAGCCAAGGATAAATTTCCTCTTCTTTTTCTTTTTTTATTTCTAGCAAAACACACAACCTTACAAACAAACTCAAGTTAAGTTTTCATAAATACTAGTATCAACTGGTATTTGATTATTATTTTTCTACAAATGTTTATAATTCTTCTAATCAAACTAGTTTAACTAAGGTATTAAAAATGATAACTAAAGCAGAATATGAAGAAAGAAGGATAAAATTACAAGATGAAGTTAATAAACAAAAACTTGATGCATTTTTGGTATCCTCTGAAGAAAGTATCTACTATCTAACAGGAGTCTCATATATCCCCTTTGAACGACCATTTTTCATCATTTTTTGGTCAAACGATAATCCTACATTTATTGTTCCTGCATTAGAAAAAGAACACATGAGGAACTCTGAACTTGGTGATGTTATTGATTATTGGGAATTTCCTTCTCCTTCTGGTATTGGATGGTCAGATAAGCTGATAAAGCTTCTTAATAAAACCGCCAAGTTAGGAGTTGAACCATCTTTACGTCTTGATATTGCTAAGATTCTTGATGATTTTTCTCCAAAGCCAATTCCACTAGTAGAAACTCTAAGATTAATTAAATCTGAAACTGAAATAAAAATGCTAAAACGAGCATCCCACTATGCAGATATTTTAATGAGTAAAATTATTTCAACAAGTTATTATGGTGCATCGGTTTTAGAGAGCTTCTCACAAGGGAGAGGAGTACAAGCTCAAGTATTGAAAGAAGGCAATTTTGAACCTCTAACCACAGATATTGTAGGAGCTACTTGGCCTGCGCCATTCAGTTCCCAACCACATGGAATTCCAGATATCAGTGATAAAATGGGTGAAGGTCCGTTAGTTACGATTAGTTCTGCAAGAGTGAATGGTTATGCTGCTGAAGTTGAAAGAACTTATTTTGTTAAAAAACCATCAGAAAAAAATAAGAAAATCTACCAAGACATGATGGATGCTAGAACTATAGGTTTTGAGAAGGTTAAACCAGGAGTAAAGTGTTCTGATTTAGATAAAGAAATTAAGAAGTACCTAAAAGACTTGGGACATGAAGATTATTTACTACATAGAACTGGTCATGGATTAGGATTAGGAGCACATGAAGGACCTTGGATAGCAGAAGGAAGTAAGGACGTTTTACAAGAAAATATGGTTATAAGCATTGAACCTGGAATATATATTCCTGAAATAGGAGGATTCCGACACTCGGATACAGTACTAATAACTAAGGAAGGGAATAAGTCATTAACAAAATATCCTGATGATCTTCAATCCTTAACAATAACTTCCTTAAAACCATTGAAAAGGATTAAAGGAAAAATGGTAAGAAGCGTTATAGGTATTTGAATATGTATTCTACCTATTATTTCACCTTCTTTTTCTTTCTTTTAATTATCATAACTACTAGCATCAGACTAAGGAAAACAAACGTTATTTTTGGAAATTCAGCATCAAAAGTTGGATCATATGTACCTACTCTAAATGAATAGGTTTGACTATGAAAATTATAAGCTGATGAATTAGAACTAATATAAAATTCTATTAAGTCATCTTTTTCGTAATCCTTTCCTAAATTAAAAGTGAAAGTATCTTCTGAATCTTTTGTCATACTTACATTATGCCAAAAATCGCGGTTTACCTGATAATGAATAGTAGAAGAAAAGATTTCATAAGCATAATCAAAAACTGCTTTAACAATAAGATCTTCCCCTACTTTATCGTGGTTTTTCACTGTAACAATTATATCAGGGAGGAAATCTTTATGTGGTAACCAATCATAAGCAGTATCTAAATCCCTGCTATAATGAATTACATCATCACAATAATAATAACTTATTAAAGGATAAAGAACACTATCAGGAATAAGTAATTCTCCATTAAAGACATCTTCATTAATTTCTGTTCTATTAATAGAATAGCTGATAGCTTTACGAAGACAGCAACCTAAAGTATAATCTTCTTTACCTTCATCAGAACTGAAGACATAGTTAGATGAACCTCCAATAAATGGACGTTTTTGATTAAATCCTAAAAAGGTAAAACCAGCATAAGACTTAGTTGCTATTATATTAAAACGTGGATCATCAGCCATCAATCCTCTATCTAATGGAAATTCATTCATAGCTATAAAATCTAAATGTCCTGTTTTAAAATCAGCTAATTTAGCAGAAGGATCTTCATAATGATAGACGTTTACAATCTGAATAGATGGTGTTATACCAATTGAACCATCGATAGGACCTACACCAAACCAATTTGGATTGCGTTGAAAGACAGTTATATTATCAGTATAGTAGTCAATCATATACTTACCACAACTAAAAGCTGAAGTATCAAAAGCGAGCCATTGAGGTGTATTATAAATTTCTGGATATAATCCGATGGATTTTACTCCTCCAAGAGTTTCTGTAATAGTTGAATCAGTTGAATTCAAGAAAAATTCAGGAAGGATTCGTTCTCTTAACCTTATCCAAAAATCACCAAGAGGGTCTGGTTCAGGTGTTTCTATATTACTATCAATATATACATGAAAAGCGAGAGGATCTGAAGGATCAACATAGACATCAGATATTAATTGAAAATATCCTGGCATAATACTAGTTGTAGGAGTTCCCCATGTCAAAATAGTAAAAACAGCGTCTTTTGCTGTAACTTGTTGATTTGTACCATCGCTGTATTCTCCATTCTTTAATCCAACCATTAATTCTCCAGTTGGAATGCTAGATAAAGGAGGAGAACTTGCAGTTCTGCTAGTTATATTATACGAAGGACTCCAGAACACGTTATCACGCATATAATATTTAAAATGACAATCATCTATTTTTTCCCAATCATAGACAAGACCTGTTTTAACTGGAATTTGTTGAGGACTCCATTTAACCATACTTTCATGAATAAGATCTGCAACTTCAGCATTATCATAGTCAAAAGCATAATAATACAATGGATTTAAATTTATCCAATTATATCCCATATTGAATGTTTCAAGTGAAGTTTGTCCTTCATGATAACCATCATAATACATATAAGCTAAATTTGGGCCAATCGTCCATTCACCATTATATCCAAAAGTATTTGACCATATCGTATCATAATTTGGCATTGTACCTAAAGGTAAGAGGGGCAAACACTTATCCACAAATAATCTTTGCCAATCATAATATCGTTGTTGTCTTTCTTCTAAGTCTACTATTTTAGCTGCTTCATCCATCATTTCTTTACTAATATCGAAGTAAGGCATATCATCTCTATTTCTTAGGATGTTAACAGCACCATCTTCAGCATAATAAGCCCTATGGTCAGGTGACTCTGGTGTTCCAACAACAGCCACTATTATTAAATCATAAGTGCCTTTCACCATAGTAGTCCACAGTTCTGGCCAACTCTCAATAACAACATCAAGGTCAATTCCTATATCTTCCAGATAATCAGCGATATACAGAGCCATATCGGGTCTATTACTACCACTATTTGTTTTTAAAACCAGATCTAACCATACAACTACATCAGATTTTACTGCAGTTGGAAAATTAGTAAAAGAAGAACAAATGATAAAAGAAAGACATGCTGTGAGAATGAGTCTTTTATTTTTGTTTTTCAGTTTAAAAGTAGACATAGTTTGTTTACGCTATTCAAAGATATAAACATTATGGGATTTTGTTAATTTGTGAATAAAAGCTACTTTTAAGCAATTTCATGAGTAAAATAGCACAGTTTGACATATTTTGGGAAATTTTTTTAATACTAACGATTAATATATTACTATTGAATAAAAATTCCAAGATCTTAAGATTGCTTATTTATTTGTCAATTGTTCTATTGTTCTCTATTTCTTTTGGTCTTGGGCAAATAGAAAAATTCTTTCCTACAGATCATTTTCACGATAGAGAACAAACAAATATGTCTATAGGAAATTTCATTACTACAGACCATCTCACAACAGTTGATATTTCAGATATAGATAATATTACTATCACCGAACAGATAACTATTTCTAATAATCAGAATAGTACTGGAACAGTATTTCTCTGGTTGAACCAAACAGAAAATCAAAGATATAATGATTTAATTATAATAGATGAAGTTGGGAATCAACTTGATTATGAATTAGTAAATAACACAGACTTGCTAAATATCACTTTACGATCAGAATTAGACATGGATAAAGATATTACTCTCTTTTTAGCATATAAGATGATTACACAGCTTGGTAAAGTAGAGGTTCCTAGAGATACTGCATATTATGTTTTTGTTTACAATCAGTTCTTCTCTTATACAACAAATCAATACACTCTTTTAATTAGACTACCAGAAAGATGTTTCCCTCACGGAGAAAGTGTTCCAGGGGATTCTACTTCTGTGGTATCAGGTAAAAATGTACACATCATATGGGAAAGAAATAGCATATCACCGTCATCGTCACCAGAATCATTTATAGTTTATTTTGATGAAGAAAGACCTTTAAATCCAATCTGGGGGTATGTGGTTGGTCCTCTTCTAGGATTAGCTTTAGGTTGTTCTTTTATGTATTTCTGGATGAGAAGAGGTTCATCTAAATTAGAAGAAGAGATAGAAAAGATTTACTTAACCAAGAATCAGCAATTTTTATTGAAGTTAATCGATGAAAAACAAGGAAAAATTACTCAGCAAGACTTGATTATGATAACAGATTTTACAAAATCGAAAGTTTCAAGGAATCTCACCCCTTTAGAAGAAAATGGTCTTATTTCAAAGGAAAAGTGGGGAAGGGAATACAAAGTATATTTGACTAAAAAAGGTTCAAAACTATCTAAAAAAATAGTTGCAGAAGAGTTGCAAAAATCATCAAAGAAAACTCAATCCGATTTTTCAAAAGAGGAAAAAACAATGGAGAAGTGGGAAAAAAATGAAGATAAGTAGACGTTCCTTTATAGGTATCAGCATAGGAATTCTGATATTCTTATCTACATTTGTTACATTTTATTTTATTTTCGTCCCTAAAAGTTATCCAATTAAAAATATGCCAATAATTATATTACAAGATGATGATTTTAATAATTTTGACTTTTTAGGAGACGGTACAATAGATAATCCATTTCTAATTGATAATTATAAAATAACTACTGAGAGCAAATATAGCATATTCATTGTTAATACTTTCAAGTATTTTGTTATCCAAAATTGTTATGTGAACGGTAAAGAATATGGGATCTATCTAGATAATATTGCGGATGGAACTGCAACTATTAAAGATAATTTCTGTTTTGGAAATGAAATTGGAATTAGATTATCTCATTCAAGCAATATAACTCTTACAAATAATATTTGCTCTAATAATGAAGGTTCTTCAGGGGTAGGAATATTTCTCTCAGATGCTACTTTTTGTAATTTAACAAACAACTACTGTTATTCCAACGAATTTTATGGAATCAAACTAGAAGAATGTTCTTACTGTTATCTCTTCAACAACACATGTATAGAAAACAGCTTTAGACTTTTTAGTTCAGGTTTATTTGTATTTCAATCGACACACATTATTCTTGATAATAATACTTGCAATTCAAATGAAAGAGGATATGGTATTCATATTAGTGTATCAACCAACACTATCGTAAGGAATAACACGTGTGAAGAAAACTTTCTGATGGGAATTTATCTTACTTCAAGTCCATATTCTCTAATTATAGATAACATAATTTCCAAAAATGGTCCTTGGTATATAGATGATAGTCATGGAATTATGTTGCAATATTCCTCTTATTGCAATTTAACAAGAAATATTATTACGTCAAACATCGGAAATGGAATTTACTTGCTAAGTTCATCCAACTGTTATGTTTTTAACAATGAAATCAATAATCAAGTTAAGTACTTTACAGATTGGAATTCTCCTCACGATACTTTCTATGGATTTGCAGTTTATTGTTTATATTGCTCCTACATTACTATTCTGAACAATCAAGGTTCTAATAATTATGGTAGTTGTTGGGTAGAAATCTCACATAATGTAAACATTTCATCAAATATTTGGGGAAATGATGAAAATTATTCTATTGAGATTTATGAAGGCTCTAATTGCGCAATACAGAATAACATAATCAATGCAAATGAAGCTGGTATTCATATGACACTTACAACTTCAAGTATAGTAATGTATAATTTAATTACTAATTCTGAATCTTATGGACTTTCGTTTTATGGTAATTCTAGCAACAACATTGTTCATCATAACAGCTTTGTTGATAATAATTTGGGAGGAATAAGTCAAGCATATGATGAGGGAACAAACAATTTATGGTATGATAACATGACAGAAGAGGGCAATTTTTGGACAAATTGGAGTGGTTCTGGAAATTACTCAATTGATGGTCCTTCTAACTCTGTTGATCCGTATTGTCTTATTGATAATCCTCTTGAAATGCCAAGTTATACATATTTAACTAATCTATTTTTCCTTTCTACAATCCTGAAAAATGACTTATGTAACAATCTCTATGTATTTTCTGTTAATCCTGCTTATTTTTTCACCAATTATCTCTTATTATTCCGCGAAACCACTACAAAACTAGCTCTTTACACTGATAAAAAATAGTTGCAATTAGTTGCATTTTGGTTTGACTATTTTTTTTCACGTATATGATTTATTCAATGAATTTCTACATATATTCATGGAACCAAGTATGATCATCGAGAGCTTGTGGAACAAAGCTAAGTTCTCGATGTTAAGTGGGAATCTTGAAGAAATGAAAGATCTCCTCAATCATGCCATGGTTCTAGCTTACAATCTTGAATCTGAGAAACTAATTTTAACCAAATCTCTCTCAAATACTGGTAAAATTAATCAGACTTTAGAGATTGAAATTTCTGAACAAAAAACAGCTTCTACTTCTAAAAGGATTTCACGAACCAACTTCTTATACGAAGCAAAATCCAATAAAAACTCAATATTACATGATACTGCTGAATTGAAAATGAAAATAGAAATATAGTTAAATCACCTAAAAGTATCTTCTTCTTTCTATCTATAGATCTGATCAGGTTGTTCTATTTCTACAATCATATGACTTGCATTACTCCAAGAATCTATCTGAAACGCGAAACTTGGGGCTAATTCACATCGTTTTCTCAGATAAATTTTTACCCAATCATAAGGTGGTATCATAGCGTGCCAGCTTAATTCCATTTCCCAATTATTAGATTTGAAAAGATAATGCTGAACTATAATTATCTGTATTCCACTCCAAAAACCTTCCCAGGTCGTAGTTTCATCAATCTGAAAGGAAGGATAGTTTAAAGCCAAGAAAGCTACAAAAGCATCTCTCATTGTTTCAACTATTGGTTCATCATACAAGGTCCAGTTTAATACCTTCATTAGAGCTATATCAGAAGCTACCAAATCACCTGCTTGAATTGTTACATTTACTTCTATATTTTGATTTATCTGAGTAACTGTTGGATATAAGAATACTTCCAATAGATTTGGAGATGAGTTAGTTCTCCAGAATTTATAATCCAGAGCAATAGAAGAATTCGTATCTATTGATGTATTATATTCCACCTCAGAATCATCACCTTTGAAGGAAATTGAAACTAGAAACCAGGCAACATGATCAGGACAGGAATTCATTGTTTCGGGAACAAATTCTACTTCCAAATCTCTAAAATGCTTATTTTGTATATACACTGTTATCACTGCTATTGAAGCCACTAATAAAGAAATTATTAGAGTGACAACTAAGATTCTCGATATTCTTTTATTCAAAATTCTAATTTTCATCATCCTCACCTATGTTTAAAACAATTTTTTCTTGCACTATTCTGTTTCTTCTGTAATTTCGATAATATAGAGCTAATATTATTACATCTAAGATTACCCAACAGACACTTATAACAATTGTAGATGTTCCTGTGTTGTTTGCAGAAACTAAATCATAAGTAATATGCATCAGCATAACCATCAATAAACTTCCTCCGGATTTGTTGAAAAGGTAAGTAAAAACTAAAGTTCCGCTAAACAATAGCAAAGGCATTACTGTAAAAGCAAATACCAGATCATACCTGTAGAAAAACATTGGTAGATGCCACATCCACCAAATTACTGTGATTATTACTGAGCTTATTAAAGCATTCCATCTTCTTTGCAAATTAGGGAGTAAGAAACCTCTCCATCCAATTTCTTCAAATATACCATAGAAGAGGCTACTAAAAGGAAACAACCACACATATCCCAAATATTCAGTTTTGAGACTTTCGATCAACACACTAAATGTGAAATTTCCTGTTAATTGGTCTATAGGGAAAACAACAAGGAAAACCAATAATGGTATCAGAGCAATAATTAGAGACATAATACCTGAATATTTTAAACATCGTTTCAAAAGATCTTTAATTCCTTCCTTTCCTTTCCATTTTCCTATAACGATGATTCCTGCTATTGCAGGTCCAAAAGAACCAAGAACATGCCAAAATTCTCGGATAACAGGATTTAATTGATCATAAAATGGAATCAGAGGAAACAAGATCATCCAAGTTATACCATATGCTAAAATTATGTATAGTAGTGTGGGTTTACTTTTGAACAAGCTTTTTCCATGAAATTTAAATAACGAATCCCTTTCAATGTAAAGCTCTTTATTTCTAAAATTTAATGTTTCATCACTCATATTGTCACCACAATTTTTATTCTAAATTCACTGAATTTCTAGCTTTATTAGGAAATCTCATATCTAGTAATTTGATTCCGACGCCATAAGTTGTAATTCTCTTTGAAGGTATTAATTTAACACAGACCATATCTTCAAGAAGATCATTTTCTTTTGCATGCTCGATAAATTCTGCTAAATTTCTTTTTGTTTCTTCTTCGTCTACAGAGATTATATGGGCTGTAGCTCTAAAATGTATTTCAGCAGGAGGAGCTGGAATAAGTTTGTGTAAAAAATTCTTCCTAAATGGAATTGCTACTGCAACTTTGTTGTTTTTCTTAATATTCCTCACTTTTAAAGAGGAACTGCTGGTTGTAAAATAGAGATAATTACCATCACTTTTATACATAACAACTGAACTCTGAGGTTGATTGTCATCATCGGAAGTAGCTAAAACCAACCAGATATTGTTCTTCATTATTTTTCTAATTTCTTGAATTAGTTTTGTCAACTTTTTTCACCGTTTAAATCTGTCTAAATGCTATAGAACAAACACGTTTATATATATTTTTATTTAGAATATTTTATTTAATAATATTGCTGTGTGCTCTTAGAAAAACGTAGAATCTATTTGAGAAAAACACAAGAAGAATGCAGTATAAAAATCCAAACCTGAAAATTCAGGCAAAGAAATAAATTCAGAATCTAGCGATTACAAAACAAGAGTTACACCTGACAGAAAATTTCTTTTTTTCAGTAGTAATAGAAAAAAGAAAGAACTCAACATGGTGTGTAAAATCTCTACTGGGTTAAAGCGGAGATTCTTCAGGATCTGAGACAGAAATATTTCTAACAGCTCAATATGAAAGTGACATCTCTAAAATTTTGTTTATAGTTCTCCAGTTTCTAGTAGTAGCTGTTACGTTCAATTTTTTTTCAAAGAAATTATTGTTTAATTTTGTTTTACCAGATCCATAAGGTAAATAGAGATGAATCTCCTTTCCTTGTATTTGAAATTCTTCTTCACTTTTTTTAGCAAAAGATAATTCTTCATATGGATAATCAGATTTATCTTCAGAAAGAAAAGTAACCAATACTTTACTCAAATCTTTCTTTGAAAAAGGACTATTCTTAACTATTTTCTCAAGTTCTTCTTGAGTTCTAAGTATGACATCAACTGTATAACCATACTTCTTTTCAATTTGTGTTGTAATCAATTCTTTAATCTCAGAAGTATCACTAATAGAGCTATAGAAAATTATATTTCCACTTTGTATATAGGTTAGTACTTGATGAAAACCTAATGATTCATATAGAGCTTTAAGTTCGTTCATCTTAATTTTCTTCTGACCACTTACATTTATTCCTCGTAACATCGAGATGAATACAACCATATGAAAAAGATATTAAAAAGAAGTTAAAAGATTTCGATTTAACGAAATTTGATGAAATAATAAAGCATAATAATTCTGTAACAGGTGTTTAAAATACCCGAGAAACATTAAAAAGTAATTTTACTATAATTTTAATGGTGATCAAATGAGTAATGTAAAAGTAGCTTCTGTTTTCAAATTTTTCGCTAAACCTAGTGTTGCAGCGTTAGAAGTAGAAGAAGAAATAAAGCTAGGAGATAAGTTGTTGTTTAAAGGAGCAACAACAGATTTTAAGATGACTGTAACCTCAATGCAAATCGAAGGAGAAAACGTTGAAGCTGTTAAAAAAGGGCAACAAGTTGGAATTAAAACACTTGAAAGAGTTCGTCCTGGTGACATTGTTTTTAAAATCAGTGATTAGAGATTATAAGAAATAAGTTAGAGAGAATTATCAGAAGATAGAAAGAATAGTTTTTATCTTGTTTCCTTTATTCCACCTATTAAGAACAAGATTCCACCAATTAAAACTAATATTCCTCCTGTTCCACCTGCAATTAAACCTAAAACTATCAAAACTATTCCTAAAATGACTCGATTTCTTATCGGAGTACTCATATTAAATTGTATTTGTAACCAATCCCAAACAAGAATCAAAACTGCTAAACCAAGAAGTATCATAATTATACCATTTAAAATTCTTATTCCTGAAAAACTTAAGAAAGAAAGTTCTCCAACAATTCCAATTGAATCTGATATCGTTGTCAAAATTCCTTGAATAACCAGAAAGAAACCACCTATAATTGAGTCAATGTAACCAGCACTTGACCAATTTACCTTATAAACAATTACAGTCATATAGAATGAATATAACTTTTGATTTAAAAATCTGCTTAAAAAAAAGGATAAGAAATGGTTAAAGATATCAAGAATTTCTAGACATCACATAACCAATTCTCGATGGTTCATTAAGGAAAGGTTCTATGTATTCAGCAAAAATCTTGGTTCTTTGATTGTTTGTCCAAGAAAATTTCTTTAAATCATATTTTTCTGCTTCTTTTGTTAGAAAACTGATAAAATATGGATATATTTCTTTTACTTCAGGTAGAATAGCTACAGCAGCAATTTGAGCTGTTTCTGGAGCACCTTTAGACCAAAAAGCTCTACCTATGCCTAAAATCTCACCATTCTTTTCAATAACAGCTGGTAAATGGTTTTCCAATCTTAATTTTTTCTTTTGAGTTTTTCCAAATGTTTTCTTATATTTTTTCGCCAAGTTATTCATTTCAGGTATTTCATTTATTATTCTAGTCAGTTTGGTAAGATCTTCTTTTGTAGCTAGCCTGATTTTATACCCATCCAAATTTGAATCAACTTCTAATGGAATTTCTTGAAAGTATTCCTTTATAGAATAATCTTCAATAAAACCATATTTTTTATAGAGATGAAGTGCTGCTTCGTTTGTATTGTTTACTGATAATTTGATAGTTTTGTGACTGTATTCTTTAATAATTTTTTTCATGACAATATTCCCAATTCCTCTTCCTTGAAAGTTAGGCCTTGTGAAAAGATTCCCTAACTCATATGAATCAGTTTTTTTATCAAAAATCATTGTATATCCAGCAACAACTTGTCCTTCATATTCAATGAAAAAATCTTTCATATTTTTTGCAAGAATCTTGAAAGGAACACCTAACAAAAATCTATTAATCATACAGATTTTTTTCAAAACAGCGAAATCTATACCTATGATATTCTCTGAGAAATCCCTCGTAGATTCAAAAGCAGATTCATAAAAAAACATTCTTTCTTTTTCTTTTATCCTTCTGAATTTTAAATTTTCTTTTTTTACTCTGTTGTCTGGGTTCATACTAATCACATATTAATATAAAAAATTCAGGTCTAACGGATTAAGTAGTATCTAGACCTGAGACTTTCTTTTTCCAATTCAACTTGTTTAACCATATTCATTTTAGCTATTCTCTTTTCAATGTCCATTTTTCTTCTCATATCTATGTCCATAATGACCACCAAACCTAAATTCGATGTTCGAATTACTTCGACAATCGTATTAATCAAAAGTACAATATAAATTTTTCGATGTTCGAATTAATTTGATAATCGAACATTTTATATATAAAAAATCGAAACCTATAATACATGTCTAAAACAGTAAAATATGCTAAAAAAGTGTTAGATAAACGTTTTGAAAAACTGTTCGAGAATGAAACACGGTATGGTATCGTAATGGCAATCCGTACTTTTGGTTCCATGAATATCAAAAAACTAGCAAGAATCATGGGAAAAACAGAAAGTACAATTCACCATCATATTACAGAAATGATAAAAGAGCCAGAAGTTTTAGTCATAGATAATGAAAAAACAACTTCAACAAGAGGGATTTATTACAAATTATCAGAAATTACAAAAGAGAGATACCCAAGAGATAAAGAGACCCTTTTCGAAGAAGAGATTCCAACATTAATGAATCGAGTTTTACAGCTTACAGATGAAGAAATAGCTAAAATGATGTTTTATCGTATGATAAACCAGCCAGATTTTGGAAAAATAGCTCAAAGTATCAAACGATCGTTATCTTACTATAGAAATATAGAAAATTTCATAGTTAATAGCTTTGAAAGATCTGAAAATGCAATGCGAGAAGGACTAAAACCAGTAAATTTAAACTATCCATTTGGCTCTAGTACTATACTGGGGATTGATTTGAAAGTATCAAAAACTAAACACAATTTAGAAATAGCACAAGCAACTTCAGAATTCTTTGCGAAATTAGTAAAACTTAATCAAAAATTCAAGAAAGAAATGGATGAAGAAGGAGTAAAAGAAGAAGATAGAATACAGGTTTATTATTATCTCTTTGGTGGAGAATTAATGGATTTTAAATTTGAAAAAGATGATAATTTTAATCTTAATGAATATATCAAACCAATTGAAAAGAAAATTCAAAAAGTGTATGAAGGAATAGAAGAGAATTAAAGTTTACTAATGACTAGTTTTCACTAAATAAACTAAGTTTCAACTACTTAAAAACACATTTTTGCAATTTATTTGGATAGTAGTGAATTCAGTCTAGAATTCTTGTTTTTTTTTGTTGTACATATCATATCAGAATAGAAAATAATAAATATCAAGCAATTATCAGACCAGACTTTCCAAATGTTTATATATAGATTGGAAAATAAAGTCCGTTATGAAATTTAACAAGTTTCTCAAAATCACGTTTTTTACATTAATAATTCTGATGTTATTTCAAAACAGTAGAATAACTGCTCGAACATGTACAATCAACATTGATTACATTGGATATTGCGATTTAGACAATGATGGTAAGAATGATGACGTTTATGCAGAAGTTTTTATTACAATGTGGGAAGGAACTAATTTTCTTACTTTAGAAGCTAGTTTAAAGTTCCATGGTCAATTAATTTATTCAATTTATCGAGACAATCATGTTAGAACAGAAAGTGAGATTACATATAGATTCTATTTCTACAATGCTACATATGAAGCAGGTTGGTATGTATTTAGTGTTTGGTTTCAAATAACAAATGGAGAAAATTCAGCATATCTGCACAGAGTTAAAGCTTTCGATCCACCAGAAGGAGATCCTGACTATCCTCCAGGTGGAGGATTAGATCCAGGACCATAACAATGTGTTTTAGTGTTTAAAACTTATGAGAAATAAATAGTAGTGGTTTAGTTGATGGGATTTCCAAAAAACACAACTCAAATTGTTCAATTAATAGAAAATTATCCTCTTGAATCTTACAGTGAGTTAGCTAAAAAAGCAAACATATCAATACAAACATTTATCCGAAGAGTTGAAGAACTGAGATCTACAGGTATAATAGGAAAAATTCATAGTTCTCTTAATCCTGAAAGTTTACAATTAGAGCGACATTTGGTTATTTTTAAAACATCCACTATAAAGGAAATTAAATCTTTAGAATTAGCGTGTGACAAACATCCATATACATCTTCAAGAAATAGGATATTTGGTACTGATTATGGATTATATGCTGTTTTTGATATACCAGAAAATTCTAAGAAAAATCTTGATATTTTCTTAGATTATTTAGCTAAGAACAATTTATGTAAAAGCTATGAAACATATAAATCAATAGGAAAAAGGATTTTTCACCCACAACCATTTTATAATAATATAATTGATTTAGATGATTTTGATATTGAAGACTATTTTAAACAAAACAAACAGTGTAAGAAAGCCATGTCTAAAGGGAGAGAGTCTGAAGGGA
>CAZJUB010000015.1:24686-47423 GCA_964549075.1 uncultured archaeon
TCTGAAGGGAAAGAGTCTGAAGGGAGAGAGTCTGAAGGGAGAGAGTCTGAAGGGAAAGAGTCTGAAGGGAGAGAGTCTGAAGGGAGAGAGTCTGAAGGGAGGGAGCATCCTTTCTCTTACATAGAATTTCACCCGATCCAACTCTTAATTTTAAGGGATATCACAAGAGATTTTAAAACACCTATGACTGAATTACTAGAAAAATATAGAAGTTATTTTTCAGAAAAAACAGAAAAAAGTGGAGTAATACCAAAATATGACGATGTTAGTTCATTTAAACTCCCTAATTATTTTAAATCCTATCTACATGAATTTTTCTCAGATAAGAGAACTGAAAATGCAATCTACTTAGATTTTAAGAAAAAATATCATTTAGTTGTAGATAAACATGTTGAAAGTTATTGGTTGAGTATAAAGAGAAAGTATTTTGATTTATTTATAAGATTTGGGTACATAATAAATAACATAACAGTTGAAGAAAAACAAAGGATTTTCAACATTTTTTGTTGTGAGAAACCTCCATTTAATATATATCTTGAAGATCTTGGAAAGAACATTTTTTTAACCTTATCTTTACCTCCTTATTATCAATCAAGATTATCCTATTTAATGAAAGAACTATACGGTAAATTTTCTGTTTTTTTAATAGATAGTTTTGAATATAACGCAATAAAGTACAGATTTTTCATTGAAAATTATAATATTGAAAATCAAAAATGGCGTAGTGATAAAGAATGGATGTATGATAAAGTGGTAGAAGGAATAGAAGATAATTTGTCAAAAGAAGTGTATAGAACGGTTCAAAACTAATGAGGAATAAGAAATGGTAAAAATATATATTGTTGAAGATAATGAAGAACTACAAAAATTGTATGTTTTGAATCTGACTAATAATGGGCATACAATTATAGGACAGTCTTATAATGGGGAGGAAGCATTAATTGATTTGTTTTTCAATTATGGTACAAATACACCAGATATTTTAATTTTAGACTATAACATTCCAGGTAAAAATGGACTTGAACTTTTTAATGATTTAAATAATTTAGGTTTATTAACAAATACAAGCACTTTACTCATTTCTGCTAACAAAGATTTAGAAACTCAGGCTTTAGAAATTGGAATAACTAAATATATTAACAAACCGTTTTATTTTAAAAAGCTAAATGAAATAATATCTGAACTCATCAAAATACAACTTAATTTTCCATGAAGAAATAATAGTTTAGGGAACATTTTTCTTAGTTTCAACCTTTAATATTTCTATTTAAAGGCATATAAAATTAGAAAAAATAAAGAAGCATCAGGTTTCGAGTTCTTTACAAAGACTTGTTGCCTGTTTTTTCTTCTTTATTAGTTCATTGTAGAAATTCTCATATTTCTTTATAAAAATCTTAATTGCTTTATCATATGTTGAAATAGATAATTTGCAATTTTCCTCGTTTTTATCAACTTCAGCAATAATTCTGTAAGTGTCAGCTAAAATCGATGTGGTCACAGCATATTCAAATGGAAATTGTGCTTGATTTCTAACTGTTAATGAATCATTAAGAGCTACAATAGCTTGATTACAATTTGCTAGCTTCTTTTCATTACTACTAAGCTCAGCTAATATAGAGTAGGATAAACCAATATTATTGTAAATCATTGATTTTTCAGTTAATATTAAATCTAAAGAACCAGCTCTTAAAGCTCCATTAAAAGAATCAATTGCAAAGGTTGCATACATTTCTGATTCAGTAGTAAGAGCAAGATTCAAATATGCTATCCCCTGATTTACCATTGTAATAGCATATTCAAAAGGAGAATTTATCAGATCTCTACTTTTTAATGCTTCTTGGAATGCAAGAATTGTCATTTTTATATTAAGTTCTTTTTCTTCTAATTCTGATAAAGTATAGTACGCTAATCCAAGGTTATAATTTACTTGTCCATATTCATATTTAAATAACGAACTAGAATATATTTTCAATGCATCTTGATAGGATGAAATCGCATATTTACAGTTGTTTGCCTTAGCTTCGATTTCAGATAAAGAAAGATAGAAATTACCTAAATCATTTTTTATTTGCGCAAATTGAAGTGGAAAACTTAATATCGTATATTTTTTCAGTGCACTTCTATAAGCTTTAACTGCAATTTTAATAAACTGCTTTTTCCATTTTTTAACATCAGAATCAGAAATAAAAGAATTAACATTCCAGAAGTGGGAAGAATACATACTATCAATATTAGCAATAAAGTAAGCAGCATCTCCAATATCCACAAGAACATCTGGAACATTTCTGAATATTTGTATCAAATCTGTAAAAAGTTGTGGGATATCAGGAGGGACATTAGCTCCAAAACCTAAAGCTTCTCTTAAGAAATACTTTTCTGATGGTAGTTCATAATTATCTAACAGAAGAAGTTTGTCATTTTTCAAAGCTCCTAACCATTCTTTCCACAGATACCAACTACCTGAGAGAGATTCTGTTTTATATTCTGACTTAATAGACCAATCTTTCGGAATTTCCTCTTTTTCTTGATTTTTCTGACTTGGTTCTAACATCTCTTTAAGCATTTGTTCTTCAGCTGAATAATCTTCAATTTTTGGTTCGATTATTTTATCACCTATCTTTTGAATTAAGACTCCTCTCTTTTTCATAGCATGTGCAGCTACAAGCTGATAATGTCCTCCATAAACAACAAAATCTAATATTTCGTGTATTCTTTCATCAGCTTTTCCATATAAACTTCGAATATCTTTTACAGAAGAGTTCCTTGCATAAGCTATATCAGCATATGTTAGATCTATTTCTTCTTTCAAATGCCAAACGTACCAATGTTCATCTTTAAGTAATAACGGATAAGGATTTTTTATTCTTATATAGCCAAATTTTAAAAGAAAACGGTATGCTTGACCAAATTGTACTAAATCACCACCTGCTATAAGATTATCTACAGAAATTGGATCATTTTCATCTAATAACTCAATTCTGTTAAAAAGAGTTCGTGAGTTTATTGTTATTTGTAGTAAGGGGGTTTTTTCATTTTGTAGGATATGATTTAATAAGTAATTGAAATCCTGCTTATCAACTGCAAATTCTTTGATATGATTTAGGTCTCTAATCTTAAAAATATCAACGTCACCTGGTATTGGTAATAATTCACGTTTGATTTTTTCTCCTTCTTCTTTAATTGATTCTCCTAATGAAAAAGAAGTCATACTTCTGACATCTGAAGGTACAGATTCAAGTTGAGCACGTGAATCTTTATAAGATGTTCTAAGTTGTTTTGTCGATAACTGAGGTCTTTTTACTTCTTCTGAAATTGGTTTTAATTCAGATCTATGGTCTTTCACTTTAACTTTCATATCTTGTTTTTGTAATGTGTGTCGTTTTTCTTCTTCAGAGACCTTTTTTAATCCTGCTTTTACATCTTTAATTTCAGTTTGTAAATCTTTTTTCTGCAATACATGTTTTTTCTTTGAATCAGCTACACTAACTAAATCTGCTTTTGCATCCTTTATTGCTAATTCCAAATCTTTTTTTGAAAAGGAATGTGTCTTATCTTCATCGTGTACTGATTCTAGACTCGAAATTGCATTTAGAATAGCTGATTTTAGATTTTCATTAGTCTGGTCTTCTTTCTTATCACTTTTTGGTGTTTTTACTAATTGTTCTTTCGCTTCTAAAATATCATTTTGTAAAGATGGTTTTTTCGATAGAAGAGATTTTTCTTCTAATGTAGCCGAAGTCAAATTTTCTAAAACATCACGAATTGTAGATTCTAAATCATTTTTTGTTGTATTTTTCTTTTTTTCTTCTTGTGATACAGGTTCTAATCTTAAAATAGCTTCTTGGATTGCACTTTGAAGACTTTTTTGTGTTTCTATGTCACCTTTTGATTTATCTGTTCCTCTTTTTTCTATAGGATTTTTCTTTTTATTTTTTAATTCTTCTTTTGAGTTTTGAATAATTGCTGCAGTAGGAGACTTTTTAGTTGAACTTGTTTTAGATTTTGTTTTCTTTTTCTTCTTTGACATATTCTCACCTTGTGGAGTATTACTTGAACTTGAACTACCTCGTTTTAGAATAATCAATAAAATAGTGATTTTTATTTTTAATATGATTTTGAAAATAAAAGGTCAAAATATAGAAAAAAATAGAAAGACAAAGTGTAAATATTTAATTTTGAAAGATATTTTTTAACATGTTTGATCAATATCTACAAAGAAATTTCACTTACTTCTCTATACTCATCTTTCGGAATTTCAAATGTTTTAATTATAAATTTGATTAATTCATCTTTTGAACTTGATCTTCTTTCTTCCAGATGCTCAAAAATAAGATCAATAAGTCGCTGAGCATTTTTGTGGGAGGTATTTATTTCAGTTATTAAAGATATTACAATCTCCCCTCTCTCCTGAAACACTATTTGTCCATAGTTTGATACTATACTTGCGATTCTTTCCTCTCTAAGTGAGTTTTCTTCTTTTTCTAATACATTAGATAACATGGTTATTATTATGTCAATATTCTCAGTTACATCAGAAAAATCAAGAAACAATTTAATATTTCCAAATGTATTTGAAATTATCAGACCTTTAGGAATGAGCAATTTATCAATAGTAATTTCCTGAATTTTCTTAGAAAACCAGTCCATTGCTTCAGGTAAGTTAAAATTTGTTTTAACACTTATTTTGAATATCTGAAAGCTAATTTTTGGATATTTACTCATTCTTTGTAATTCAAGTGATTGGATTATATCTTCAAGAGTCATGCAATCTAAATCTGCTTTGTTTGCGAGAAATGCTACTACTATCTTGTTTTCTATTTCTAAATTATCTATCAAATACCAAAACCATTCCTTACCTTCTTTTATTCTTTCTTGATTTGAAGCATCAAATATAAAAAGAACGCCATAGCTATTAGAAGCATAGTTTATCCAAAACTGTCGCCTTAAAACTTCATGACCTCCTAAATCAAAAAGTTTCAAACGAGTATCTCCAATCCTATAGGTTTCGAAGTTAATACCCAAAGTAGGAACAGTATTATCAATCCATTCTCCAGTTGCAAGTCTTAAAGCTAAACTAGTTTTTCCTGCTTCATTTAATCCAATAAGAGTAACTGGTATTCCTTTTATTCCAGCATCTAAATTTACTTTGTTGTTAGTTTTGTTTATAGTCATCGTTTATCTTTTCCATTTTTATTTTTGTCTTAATCTATAAATACAATCTCCCTGAATTTTGTTAAGTCATTCTTATCCATTCTATTAGGATATTCGTAATCTTGAATTAAATCTAAAAATCTTTTTTCTATTTTCTTGTTTGAAACAAGAAATTCTGTTTTATCTTTTGGAAAAATAACAGCAAGCAGATAATATTGATTCCTGTCCATTCTAGAATCAATTTCTGCATCATCTCGACCAGTAAATGCAAAAATAATAGCATTAAAATTCTTCAATTTTGGAGCTGGAATTGGACCATATACTCCCTTTGCATGTCTATTTCCTTGTCCTATACTTGTATAGAATACTGTTGAAAAGTATTCGGGATATATCTTAAAATTCCTTAAATCTTCTATTACAATTTCTCCTCCAAGAGATGCAAAACGAAATAATACAACTCCTACACTATCATCATTTGCTATTGTTCTTCTTATATTTACTATTTTTTCCTTCTGCTTTATATTATAACTATCATCAGTAAGGGTAATTATGTGTGTAATTTCATCATCTTCTGTTACTTGTACAATAGAAACTAGACAAGGGAATTCAAAGTTATCTTTCCGTCTGATATTAAAGATTCTACCTTCTATTGGTCGATTTTCAAAGATTACAAAAGTAAAATCTGGGAAAATATGGTTTATTATAATATCAGATTCATGAAGTTCAGCTAAAGAGTATCCTGTCATCATTTCAAACATTTGATTTGCAAATTGGATCTTTCCTTTTGAATTAACTGAAGCAATACCTGAGGGATTACAATTCAAAATTCTAGTAGTTTCTTTGTTATTAAATTCTAATTGTTCAAATAAAATTGCGTTTCTAATCGATAGCACTATAACAGCATTTATTTTTTCTATATTTTTCTTAATTTTCTTCAATTCAATAATAGAATTTCCTAACGGTATTTCAATTATGTAACCATATAATTTTGAAATTTTGAAAGGAAAATAGAAAGTAAGAATATTTTTCCTTTGAAAAATGGATCTTTTTCTAATACAAGGTTTTGTTATATTTCTCAACCTTTGAATTAATTTTTCTAGTACAATAATTTTTGTTTTTATTTCTTCTTCTAGCCAAAAAGATTGGATAATATCATTATTGTAATCAAAAAAATAGAAACTCAGTTTCTGATTTTTGTAGATTTTATATAAATTAGCTAGAATAATTTTAACAATATCAGAAAGAGATAATTTTTCTCGTAGTTCTTGTGCAAGATTTATAGTTGTATTTAAGAAATAATTCTCTTCATATAAGTTATCATCATTTTTTATATTTTCCTTCATTTTAATCAATTGATTTGAAAAGTTTTTTATGTTTCCCAAACAATATCTTTAACTTGATTAAGGAGAAATTCTTTATCTACCTTTAAATCATGATTAATTCGAGAGAGAGAGTTAAAAAACAAAGACAAACCTATTTCTCTTGCCAAACTATGTGGATCATCTTTATCAACATATATTACAGCTCTATAATCGCCTTTTTTTAGGATATGTGCTGTATATCCCTCAATATTAATATGAGGTAAAGAATCAATCATCTTTAAAGAGTGTGTTCGGAAAATTCCCATAATTTTCTCTATGTCTTTTTCATTTTCTTCAGAAGCTAGATTTTCACGAATTATAGATTCTATCCTATCATCATAAATTTCAAAACCATGTACGTGAACGAATTTCTTTGAATCAATTCGATTTCTGATAGATTTAGCTAACCAATTCCAACAATCTTCAATATTTTCTCCAGTTTTACTGGATGTTTCAAAGATTCTGAAGCTTTTCAGTGGAGATTCACTAAATTTAGATAGCTCTAAACCTTCTATTATATCGTCTAATGACATTGAAGGGAGTATATCAGATTTATTAGCAAAAAAGGCAAAGTTTGCATCTTTGGGTACCCATTTTTCAACTTTCCATAACCATTCTTTTGCCAAATTGATTCTTTTTGCATCAGATCTATCAAATATAAAGATACATCCATGGCATGAAGTAACAAAGTTTTCCCAAAAAGTTGTTCGAAAAGCTTCATGTCCTCCTAAATCCACAATGTCAAAACGAAAATCATCTCGTTCTAAAAATGAAAGATCATATCCTATTGTTGGATGAAAATCTGGTTTAAACTCACCTGTTTTCAACCTATGAATGAATGTTGTTTTTCCTGCATTATCTAATCCTGTTATTGCTATTAATGGATTTATCTTTCTTTTTATACTCATACTATCACCAACATATTATAATCTATTTTGTAACTAAAATTGAATTATTATTATAATTTAGAAATGATTATGAAAAAATATAGAAAAAAATGTAAAGATTAGATTGAAGTTTCGAAAGCGAGATTTAATTTTTCAACGAAAAGAGAAGAATCAAAAGAAACACATCAATTATTGCTGGAATCATTTATTTAATAAAGTTTTATTTAAACTATATAATAAAAACATAAAATTATACAACTGTTTTTTTGTTTATTTAGCGTGTTTGCAGTTTGAGAAAACTTTATTAAAAATAAATTTTAAACCATATATACAGGGTTTGCTAAATCATTTGTAGTTAGAGGGAATTTCATGTGGTCACAAGGTTTGGAGGGGGTATGAAATGAGTCTTGCTTATTTAAGTCAAAAAGAATTGATAGATATTGCTAATCTAGTTTATCTTTCATTAGATACAGACTTTAATATTGAAATGATTAATCAGAAGGGTTGCGATTTATTTGGATTTACTGAAGATGAGATAATCGGAAAAAATTGGTTTGATACTTTTTTTCAGAAAAAAACAGCAAAAGAGCTCAAACAGAAGTACAGAAAGTTAATCAATGTAAAAGAAAAGCAAGAAACTCTAAGAGTAGATCAAATTTATACAAAGTCAAGAGAGTTAAAAACAATCTCTTGGAAATGCAGAACTATCCAAAACGAAAATGGAGACGTTATAGGATTATATAGTTCAGTTGATGATACTACTAAACAGGTTACTTTAGAAAAAATCATCAAACAAACTGAAGAAAAGTACAATACTTTATTCGAAATTTCTGGAACAGCAATAGGGATAGCTAATCTACAAGGATTTTACACCTTAGTAAATTCGAATTTTGAAAAAATCACCGGTTTTGAAAAAAATGAAATTATAGATAAGAAACATTGGAAAGAATTTATTCCAAAGAGTGAATATTCATGTTTAGAAGAAATAAAAGATGTTATTAATAAAGATGAAGATTATTCTGCTCAATATGAATCTAAAATAATAACAAAAAGCAGTGAAATAAGAAATGTAATCATAAATATTGAATATATTTCCAAACAGCGAGAAATTATTACTGTTTTTTCAGATATAACTGAATTAAAGAAAAAAGAACAATTAGCTAGAGAGAGTGAAGAAAAGTATAAGAAATTAGTTGAAGTAATACCAGAAGCAATTATTCTAAGTGATCTAGAAGGGGAGATATTATATGCAAATAATAATGCAGCAAAGATTTTCAGCTTTAACAGATTAGTTGACTTTGAAAGATTAAATATTAAATATCTCTTCCATGAAAATTCAATAAACAAGTATGAAAAAAATTTAGCTGATATTCTGCATGAAAATGAAATAGATTATACTGAATACCAAATGATAAGGAAAAATGGAATAAAGTTTCCTTTAGAAGTAAAGCTGAAGCTTATTACAGATATAAATAATACACCTATAGCTATTATGACTATTGGAAGAGATTTAACAGAAGAAAAGAAACTTGAGCAAGAATTAAAAGAAAAAGAAAGATTGTCTAATAATATTCTGGACAATTCATTTCAATTAACATGGTTATTACTTCCTCAAGGTAATATAATTAATGTAAATAAAACTGCACTTGATTTTGTTAATGTTAAAGAAGAAGATGTAATAGGTGTTCCAATCTGGGAAACTTCTTGGTGGTCAAGTTCTGTACATGAACAAGACAAAATGATGGAAGCAGTTGATAAAGCTGCAAAGGGTAATATAGTAAAAGATGAGTTGTTAATTATTGATAAAGAAGACAACATAAGAACCATATCCTTTTCACTTAAACCTTTACATAATCAAGAGGGAAAAATAACATATTTAATCTCAGAGGGACAAGATATAACTGAAAAGAAAATTGCAGAAAATAACTTAAAGGCATCTGAAGTTCTATATAAAACTCTATTTGAAAATACAGGAACAGGCGTATTTCTCGCTGATGATGACTATACTATTTTATTGTGTAATAATAGTTTTGAGAAGATGTGTGGATATTCTGAGAAAGAACTTCAAGGAAAAGTAAAATTAATGCAATTAATAAAAGAAGAAGAACAAGTAGAATTCTTTGAAATACTGAATAATCGTTCTACTAAAAAATGTCCAGCTATTAACTATGAAACTATTATGAAAACGAGAGATGGGGAACTAATACATGTTTTAATTTCCATTTGTGAGATTCCAAAAACAAAACAAACAATTGTATCTGTTTTAGACATAACCGAAAGAAAACTCTTGGAAGGTAAACAAAAACGAAGTGAAAATAAATTAAAATATTTAGTAGAAAATATGCCTATAGCAATTTCAATCTTATCTCAAAGTTTTGGCATAGTTTCTGTAAATTCTGCATATTGGAAATTGTTTGGATATAACTCGAAGAATGAATATTTAGTGAGTGACAATAATGATTTTTGGATTGATACAAATAGAAAAAACAAATTGTTTGAAATGATACAAGAAAAGAATTTCATTAGGAATTTTGAAACAAAATTACAAAAAAAAGATAAATCAAGTTTTTGGGCATCAATTTCGTTAATTAGTTTTAAAGATATTATAGGTGAGATTTCTTATTTTCAAATAATCGAGGATATTTCAACCAAAAAGAAGTTAGAAGAAAAACTCATCTACAACAAATTAGACTATAAGATAGAAGAAGCACATATCTATATGATAGAAGAGGAAAGAGCTTTTCATTCTAAAGAAATATTTGAAGATTTATTAAAGGTCGGTTATAACGGCATTTATTTTTCAAGAGAAATAGAAAAACAACTGAGAAACGACCTTAATAAGAATTGTATCTACTATAAATTTTCAGAAAAAGGAAGTGGTAATATTGTACCACCAAACCTTAAGAAAATAGAACAAATAATAGAAAAACTTCCAAATAGATGTGTTGTTTTTATTGATAGATTAGATTATTTAATTCAAAAAAATGGCTTTGAATCTACTTTATTCTTCATTTATAAGCTAATGGATATTGTTTTTCTAAACAACAACATAATACTTGTTTCTGTTGATACTACTACTATGAATCCACAAGAAAAGAAGTTGCTTGAAAAAGAGCTAAAACAACTCAATAACCATAAAGAAGAACTTCTTCCAGAAGAGCATTATCAACTATTAAAATTCATTTATCAGACTAATATAACAGGCTCAAAGCCGACTATATCTGATATAATAACGAAACTTAAAATTAGTCGTCCAACAGCAAGAAAGAGAATAGTCCAATTAATGAATAAAGATTTCATAGTAGAAAAAACCAGTGGTAGAAGTAAGCTTATTGAGATTACACCAAAAGGTAAATCAGTTTTTTAACTTTTCATATTTTTCTATTTTTTTTATAATAATTTACGAAATAAATTAAATTATTTAGTATTATATAAACTTGAAAATGATTATTGTAGTTTTAGTTGTGAAGATATTTTTCATTCTTTGTATAAATTTAAAAGAAATATTAATAGAAAAGAAAAATTTACAGAATGACAAAATACGATCAATTCATTCACGCTATAAATATATATTAAATAGCTTGAAGACATTTATTTTATTTAAGATAGAAATACAAGAATTCACTAAACGTACTTTTCCTTCTGAAATAAGAGATATTAATTTTAACAAATTCTACACAACCATTGAACTTCCTGAGATTCGCATTCTGTCTAAAAACATTATAATCCATGAGAAATGGGGAAAAAAATGAAAGAGAATAAAAACAAGCTAAAAATAACAGACAATTTAAATTCACTAGAACAAGTCGAAACTGCTGTTATTAAAAAGAAAATCAAGAAGAATAGAATTTTACTAGTTGAAAATGATGAAGATAACAAGTTTATAATTAAGTTTATTCTTGGTAAATATGATTTTGAAGTTGTTTCAGCTTCTAGTGGTTCTACTGCTTTAGATCTTGTTGATAAGTCTTTTAGTATAGCAATAATAAATAACAATATTCCAGATATTGGAGATACTAAATTATTCACCAATCTAAAATCAATAAATTCGAATATTGATTTAATTGTCATTAGTGATGGATACAATAGAGAGATTTCAGAAGATATAGTTATTATAAAAAAACCAATATCAGCTATCAAATTGTTAAGTGCAATAGAACGAATAGTTACAAGAAAAAAGTATACTAGACATGTTAAAATCTAAATTAAAATGGGGAGTTTATGACATTAACAAAATATTTATCGTTTGATAAAAGTGGGATTCCTATTACAATTGTAGGATTACCTCAAGCAGGTAAAACAACATTCGTAAATAGAATGAAGACAGGAACATTTACAATTCCAAATCCAACAACAGGTATGCATTTCGAGAGAATAAACATTCAAGATATTCATTTTGATATATTTGATTTAGGAGGACATGAAATTTATCGTAAAACAATTTGGGAAAGTTATATAAAATTAAGTTATGGAATTATTTTTATCATCGATTCTGCTAACGAAAGCATCCTAGAAGAAGTAAAGAAAGAATTTTGGAGATGCATAAGTATCAAAGAAAAAGATGAAGAATTTCTTTTGCTCTTTTTGTGTAATAAATCAGATCTTGAAAAAAGTATGAATTTGGAAATTTTGGTGAAGAAACTGGAATTATATAAATTAGCACAAATACCAAATTTAACTTATCAATTTTTCAAAGTAAGTATGAAAACTGGAGAACACTATGAGTATATCATGAATTGGTTGCACAATAAAACAGAGAAAATAACTTCAAAAAGGAAAATTACTCCATTAATGATTCTCATAGCTCAAAAAAGTGGATTATTTATATTAAGCATAGATAAACTAGAGAACAAACAAGATCCGAATCTTGTTTCAGGATTTCTTTCTGCTGTTGAAGGATTTACAAGAGAAGTGTTTAGAAATGAAGGTTTTTTACAATTTATATTAGAAGAAAATCACAAATATATCATTTCAGCTAAAGAAGAAAACATCTATGCGATATTGATTGATAGAGATGATTCACAAGAAGAAGCAAGAAGAATTATAGAAATTATTGATAAATATTACGAGAAAACTAAGAATTACGAATCTTTAGAACAATATATACTACAGATTTTTAGACTAGATATTAAATATTACAACATATCTAGAGCATATTAATTGTATTTAGAACTGTTTCCAAAATCAAGAATTTCAAAAAACCGATATAATTTCTATTTTTTTACATATTTTTCTATTTACTTTTCAAAATAAGTAAAAAGATTCAATTCAATTTCAACAAGATAATTTAGTTTGATTTATTCAAACAAATATTTAGTGGTGGGTTGATGAATAAAAAGGGAAGTCCAATAAATGTTGTGATACTTGGTTTAGAAAATGCAGGAAAAACTACTCTCTTGAATCATATAGCAGGTTATGAATTCACTGAAACACTAACTACAATAGGAGTCAATGTAGAATTAATTAACTATAGAGGAGTAAATTTCCAAGCGATAGATATTGGAGGTCAGCTGATTTTTCGAGAGAACTTATGGGGTCATTATGCTACTTTAGCAAAAGGAGTCATCTTTATTTTCGATATTTTTGAAAAAAGTAAGATTAATGAAGCAAAGATATGGTTTGAGTATATTCAGAATTGGATCGCTGAGGATGCTAAGCTGATTTTTATTGCTAATAAAATAGATCTAAAAGAAGATAATGATAGTTTTTTATCACTTGAAGAGATAATACAAGCTTTTCAATTAGAGAAATTAGCAAAATTTCCTAAAAGAAGTTTTAGAATCTTCGAAGTATCAGCTAAAACTGGTAAAAATGTTAAAAATGCGATTACTTGGTTTTTTGAAAAAATCCTTGATAATATTAAAACTGAAAAAAATGTTTCATTTATATATGTATTAGATAATGAAAATAATCTTGTTTATTGTAATAATTTAGTTGAAAATGATGAAGTTAATGAAGATTCGCAATTAATCTTTGAAACAATTAAAAATATGAAAGAAATGAAAATTAAGCAAAATCTTTTATCTACCAACAATCAAATAATCAATATTGTCGTTGAGAAGAATTTTAGTGTGGTTATTGGGTCTAAGCAAGATATTTCTAAATATGAATTGACTACAGCTACAAACTCAATTTCAGCAATGATAAAAACTCACTATTTACCAATAAACAAACACGTAGAGGAATTACATGATGTAGTGAATACCGCATTTATGAGAAGTTTAACAGAAAAACAAGGTGAATAAATGGTTAGAACTACTATTGCTATTACAGGTCTTCAAAATGCTGGAAAAACATCCTTCTCTCAAAGATTAGTCTCTGGAGCATATATATTGTCTCAACCAACATATGGTGTAGATGTAGAATTTACACAATATAGAGGAGTACCAATACAAATTTGGGATATGGGGGGTCATGCTTCATTTAGAAAACATATCTGGCAGAATTATGTAGAACAATCCTCAGCATTAATTTTCATTTTTGATGCAAGTGATTTAAGTAAAATGGAGGAAAGTGCTGAATGGTTTTGGAACAGTTATGCTTGGATAGCAGAGAAACAAATCCCAATTTTATTTCTAGCAAATAAGTGGGACTTAGTAAAGGAAACAGAAGAAACAATAGACAAAATAGTATCAGGATTTAATTTGAAAAAAATATCAGAAAAAGCTTTAGAAACACCTTTTAGATTCTTTTTTGTTTCAGTAAAAACTGGAGCATTTATATCAGAAGCTATGAATTGGTTAATTGGAAAGAGTTTAAATCAATCTAAAGATCAAAAACGAGAAGTTATTTCATTTGATTTATTCATAAAAATTGATAATTATATAGCTCACTTGCATGATAACACAGATAAAAGAAATATGGTTGCAAAACTTATAAACACCTATAAAGAAAAATGGTCTTCTACAATGGATTCACTTATTGATGTTTTGGAGGAAATTGTTTTTGAAAAATATAGGGTTTTGTTTATTTCTTATAAAAATAAAGCAATTGTAATTTCATCAAAAAGAGAATTTCTAGATCAATCTGTTTTTAAAAACCTAGTACAGGATATTTCTCTTTCTAAATTCAATGATAACATAAATGGTTTTTATAATCTTTTTGAAGAAACAAAATCTGAATTAGAAAAATACTTTCAGGTAGAGATTGCATCATCATTAAGTTGTGATGTCTCAGATGTAACAACTAGTCAATTTACCAATTAGATTAATTCTTTTCTTTGTCGAAATTTCAAGTTATTCTAGAGTTCTAAGAATGACATCAACTGTAAAACCATACTTCTTTTCAATTTGTGTTATAATCAATTCTTTAATCTCAGAAGCATCATTAACTGCAGTTTTGAAAATCACATTCCCACTCTGAATATAAGTTTGTACTTGATCAAAACCTAATGATTCAAAGACAGTTTTAAGTTCGCCCATTTTAATTTTCTTCTGACCACTTACATTTATTCATCTTAACATCGATATGAAGACAGTCATATGAAAAAGATATCAGAAAAAAGTTAAAAGATTTCGATTTGACTAAATAAAACACAATTTACATTCTGTAGTTAATCAAACACCCAAGAAACATTAAAAAGTAGTTTCACCTATATTTTAATGGTGATAAAACGAGTCAAGAGAAGGTAGCTTCTGTTTTCAAATTCTATGTAAAACCATGTGTTGCTGCATTGGAAGTTGAAGGAGACATAAAAATTGGTGATAAACTACTTTTCAAAGGTGCAACAACAGATTTTGAGATGACTGTAGCATCAATGCAAATTGAAGGAAAAGATGTTGAAGCAGTTACAAAAGGACAGCAAGTTGGCATTAAAACACCAGAAAGAGTTCGTCCAGGTGATGATGTTTTTAAGGTATAATCTACACAAACAAGATTCTAATTACCAAGAAGGTATATACGACTTGAATATCGTTATTCACATTTTTGTACTCCAGCTCAATCTCTTTTAAGAGAGCTGAAGAGCTACTATGATATTAATTTATAACAAAAAAGAAAAAGAGGAAGTTGGTTATTACCTTGAATTCTTCTTTTTAAATCGATTATATACTAAAGTGACTAACAACATCAGTGGAATAAGAAGTAAGCTAAGAACTGGAATAAATTCTGAGATTACTGGGTTTACTGTAACAACTACTGTATCCTCTGCAGTGTTTCCTGCAAGATCTTCAACGACAATTCTGAATGAGTATATATCTACAGATAAACCATCAACATCTACTACGATTGGATTATTTGAGTCCCAGTAACCTGAGGTATAGACGGTTTCCGGACCACCGCTTGGATTAATGTAAACCGTGTAAACGTGTGGATTCATATCCGTAGCTGACCAATCTATGGTGTTACCAGTCGCTCCTACTATGTAGTCGAAGTTTGCAACGCCTACTACATCGGGATTGATGAAATCAATAGTGGTCTCGATAATATTAAGCTTGATCTGACCAGGTAGTATTAAGTAATAGATAAGATTTGAACTTTTCTCAACATATAAGACAGAGTTAGGATAAGCGAAGTAGGTTAAAGTCCAAACTTCAGTATATTCCCAGGACTTGCTACCATTAATAGTCATCATATCGAACCAATAAACCCAATTTGCATTATCACCAATTATAGGATTAGGAACGAGGTTAGCAAAAGCGAAGAATTTCTGATAGAGAAACATCGAAGTTGGGTCGACAGAAACATAACCGTTGAGAACATTTATCACTATATAATAATTCATTTCTCCTGTAGTCCCAGTTTCGTCGTAAGAACGAAGGCTTACAAGGGTATTCATTTCAAATGGTGATAACCACTCAACAAAAGTAAAATTATATTCAGCTCCTTCAGTGGTAGATAAGGATAGATATTCCATATTTAAGATATCTCCTTCCTTAAGATTTACAATAGGTATCACATTTACTGAGTTTATTTCTACTGAGTCATTTGATACTGACAAATCATAAAAGTGTCCTTCAATATAAATAGTATTTGTACCATTTTCAAACACAGGAACGAAAAATTCGTCAATATACGGGTAGTTAAATGTCGTAATAAATACATCATTTACATATATGTCTATGTAATCAAGTTCATAAGAATCCGAGACATCAATTTGACATAATACAGATCCTCCTTCTACTGTAGCATAAGGCATTGGAGATTCTATACTCAAAGTATAGACAACTGGATCAAGATATAGTTCAATAATTACACCTTCTCCATCATAGTTAATTACTGCTGTAGTTTCATTCCAATAATATTTATCAGCTGAAGCCTCAATAATATAATTTCCTGGACCTAAGTTACTACAATTAAATAAACCATTGATATCAACATAACCATCAATGATGAAGTAATAGTATTCTGTGTAAAAGGTCACCCATGCACTTTGAATAGGATTTAGAGTCAAACTGTCATAAACATATACTTCTAAATAACCTAGCCCTGGGGTGTACTTTGGTGCTAAAAGTATTTCTAGATATACTCCTTCGCCGTCATAAGTGATATGTGGATATGATTCATTATACCTATAATTTTCAGCGTCGACAAAAATCCAGTATTGACCAACACCTAAACCTGTAAAGTTATAGAAACCATTTACATCAGTAAGTCCAGAATCTATGTATATACCACTATCACCTGTATAAAGACCAACGTTTGCATTTGGTATTGCAGAAAAATTCCCTGCATCAAGAACGTATAATTCAAAATATCCATTTCCCGGAGTATAGGGGATAGGGAGATAAAATTCAACTACCTTTTTTTCACCTTCATAATCAATTGTAAGAAAAGAGTCGTTAAATGCATATCCTTGAGCATATACCTGAATAATATAGTCACCTGTTGCTAAGTCTGTAAAATTACAAAAACCACTAGTATCTGTATTAATACTAGCTATCAAAATATAATCATAATCATAGAGGTCAATGCTGGCATCATAAATGGGCGATAAAGATTCAGCTTCGTAAACGTAGACTTCGATAAAAGCAGTATCCTGAGCGGTTACGGTTAAATAAGTTGAAAATAGAGGAGTAAAAATTCCAAATAACAAGACAAAGAAAACTAAACCAAAGCAGGTTTTATTCTTTTTGTTCATTTTTTCACCTACATATTTTATAAGCTTAAACAATTAGCTTATCAATAAAAATTTTTAACAAATTTTATAAATGTTTTCCATTATTTGAATATATAATATGTTCATCTATTATTTTAAAAAAAAAGAAAAAAGAAGAAAGAAAAATTTTAGAATCTTATTTTACTTTTTTTCTTAGTATAATTATTGGTACTGCTAGAAGAAATATTAGAGGTAAAAACAGATTATTACTAAATTCCATAATCGAGGGTTAATCTGAAATAACATTAAAAAATCAAATTTAAATATAACATAAAATATAATTAGCAGTAATTAAAATATAAAGGGTATATCTGTGAATAGTGAAGAATATGCAATTGTTATTGAAAATTTAGTCAAAAAGTATGGTGATTTATTAGCTGTAAATAATATTTCATTTAAAATTCGAAAAGGAGAAATCTTTGCATTTTTAGGACCTAACGGGGCAGGAAAAACCACAACAGTAGAAATACTTGAAGGAATTAGGAAAAAAACAAGTGGAAAAGCTTACGTTTTAGGGAAGGATATTGATAAGAAGAAGGAATTGGATAGTTTAAAGAAAATTATAGGTACTCTCCCTCAAGAATTTAATACGCACGAAAATTTGACTGTAAAAGAGAATCTTAGATTTTGGAGTAAAATGTATGAAAAATCACTTTCTATCGATTATTTAATTGACTTGGTTAAACTTACAGATAAAACCAAAGAAAGGTATAAGAATCTTTCTGGTGGATTAAAAAGAAGGCTAGGAATAGCTATTTCACTTGTAAATGATCCAGAATTGATTTTTTTGGATGAGCCTACTACTGGTTTAGATCCTAGAGCACGAAGAGAAACTTGGGAAGTGATTGAGGATTTAAAGGAACAAGGAAAAACGGTTTTCTTAACTACTCATTATATGGAAGAAGCTCAAGTTTTAGCAGATGAAGTAGCTATAATTCACAAAGGAGAAATAATAGATATTGGGACTCCTACTCAACTGATTGATAAATACGGAGGAGACAATAAAATCATTGTTAGATGCAATAGTGATGAAGTACGACAACAAATTTACAGTATTCTTTTTGAGTTAGGACCTGCAGAAAATGAGGATAAAGACATAGTTGTTTCAGCAAAGCGAGGAGGTTTATCTAAAGTTGTTGATCTTTTAGAAGACAACAAAATTCCTTATACTGATATAATTTCTCAAAGACCGACTCTTGAAGATGTATTTTTGTCATTAACTGGCGAAGTATTGATAGATAAGAAAGCAGTAAAAACTGCTACATAGGAAGTGCTAAGATGGTAAAAGGTAAATCTATTTTTTCAAAAATAAGATTCAGTTTTCGAAAAATCTTTGGGTTTACTAGTACTACTGCATTAAGTTGGATAAAAACAGGACCTGCACTATTCTTTACTTTCATCTACCCTATTATCATGATACTATTGTTTGGATATATTTTTAGTGCTGGAGGAGATGAAAATCTCTATAATCTCGCTTATATGAATAATGATACTTATCAAGTAGGAGATCAATATTATAGTTATACTCCAGCTTCAATTCTATTACAAAGGCTCGGTTATCAAAATAGTACTCTTGCAGAAGAATTGAATCTAAATTTACAAGAGGTATATTATAATTCTTCACAAACAACTGCTATGGATTGGATGAAGGATAATGATATACCTTATTTACTTGTCATTCCAGAAGGTTGGTCTGCTACATTAAATGAATCAATTACTAATAGTTCAGCGCCAATAGCAAATATCTATTACTACTATGATCCATCTTATACTAGTTCAATGGAAGTAAGAAGTATTATAGACAATGTTCTACAAAAGATGAATATTGAGGAATTTGGTATACAATCGTTTATACAAATCGAAACAAAAACCACTCCAAGTCGTGAAGGTTTAAACTATATTGATTTCTATGTTCCAGGAATTATTATGGTCACAATTTCAACTTCTGGAATGATGGGATTAGTTAGTACGGTCACAGAAGAAAGAAAAACAGGATTGATCTATAAAATATCTTCTACTCCTTTGAAGAAATGGGAATGGAGCTTGTCTCAATTATTATGGCAAGCAATATTAGGCATCATTGTTGCGATATTGACAGTATTAACTGGGTGGGTTGCATTTGGTTTTAACTTAAAATCCATCCATCCTTTGATGATTGTTGCATTAATATTTGGTTCAATGACTTTTGCAGGATTGGCTTTAATTCTTGCGTTTTTTGTTAGGAGAACTGAAGCTGCAATGGCAGTAACAATGGCTTTTGTTTTTCCTCAAATGTTCTTATCAGGAGCTATTTTCCCAGCTGAGATGTTACCTAGTTATATGCAGACTATAGCAAAAATCTTTCCACTATACTATATGGGAGAAGCAATGAGAAACATGATGTTAGCATCAACTTTTCATAAAGTATGGCTAAATTTGGGTATAACAATAGCAATGGGAGTGGTTTTCTTTGTTATAGGTTCAATAATTACAAAATGGAGGAAAGAATAATTATGTCACAAGAAAAAGATGGTTCAGAAACAAGAAAAGAGAGGAAGATATTTTCAAACTTCTCTATTGGTTTCAAAAGAATAGGGGCTTATATTTCCGCAGCACTATTAGATTTTAAAAGATCCCCACTTACCATGTTTTTCACTGTTGCTTACCCAATTATTCTTATTTTATTATTTGGTGCAATTTTCTCTGATTCAAACACTGCTTTTACTTCCTATAATCTATATATCCAAAGTGAAGGTGATGAGGGGTTTTTAATCCAACCGTCTCCTCCAATATTACTAAATTTTACTGATACTCTGATTTCTGCATTAACTGATATTGAAACTAATGATAGCCAGCCTTTTTTCAACATTAATTTTATACCACTTAAAGATGAACAAAATAACATAATAGATCCTGGAACTTACCTTGAAGAAGTAGAAGGATATATATGTTTAGTAATCCCAAAGAATTTTACCCAAGAAATTCTATTTGATTATCCTACAAATCTTACTATTATATTAGATAAAAATTCTCAATCAGCTTCAATTTCATTAAGTATAATTAACAATATTGTGTATAATTTCAATTTAGCAGTTAATGGCTCTCAAACAAATTTAGGAATGGAAACTATTGATATCTATTTAGGACAACAGATTGAATATTTTGAATTTCTTATTCCTGGTATAATAGCTATAGCAATAATGAACAATGCAGTGTTAGGAACGATTAACAGATATAGCTATTTTAAGAAGCAAGGTTTCTTTAGAAAGCTGATAACAACTCCGATGAAGAAAAGAGATGTAGTACTTGGAGAAACCTTTTGGCAACTAATTCAAGCAATAATTTCAATAATAGCCATACTTTTAATCGCTTGGATGGTTTTTAAACTTCCTCAAGGAGATTTTACATGGATTTTAAGAGTTCTTGATTGGAAAATTATTCCTGTAGCTATTGCTGGGGTCATGTGTTTTACAGGATTAGGGATGATAGGAGCGAGAATAGTAAAGAATCCTGAATCAGGAACAGCAGTTGGGAATTTTATTTCTTTTCCAATGATGTTCCTTAGCGGGGCATTTTTTGATGTTTCTGGTGTACCAGTTATTAGCACCATTTCTAAGATGATACCATTGACCTATATGATTGATTCTCTAAGAGCATCTATGATAACAAACAATCCACCAATAGCGTGGATTAATATGGGTATTAGTTTAGCTTTTAGCGTAGCTATTTTGATAATAGGGATATTACTAACAAAACTATCTGAGGATTAAAGAATAAAATTACACTTAAAAATAGTCTATCAGATTTTTTTATTGTAAAAGCAACTATTACCTTCAGAATAGATTTGTTCAAAACCATGGTGTTCATAAAATCTTCTTGCTACGTTATTCGATTTTGCAACATGAAAAGCTATATTACTCAATCCTTGTTCTTTCGACCAGTCTTCAGCTAAAGCAATAAATTTCGAAGCTAATCCTTGTTTTCGAAAGTGTGGCTCTACAAATACATTAACAATCCAAGCTAAAGACTCTTGAATTAAGTCGAAATCATCTCTTATTTGCAACCACAAAATACCAGAATTTTCTCCTTTTTCTGTTTCTGCTACAAAAATTGAATACTGTGGATTATTTGGGTTCATAGCTTTTTTTTCTTTGTCATAAAAATCTTGAAAAGTTTTTCGTGCTTCTTCTTCAGTAGCATCATTTTCTTCACAATATGTTATTTTATAACTTTGAAAAGTTGTTTCTAGCCAATAATCAAAGTCTTTTAATTTATCCATTTCACGAATTTGAAACATTTTTTTTCTCCATTTACTAATCTTGAAAATAAATATTATTAAAATGAGAAAAAAAATCATAAGTAAAAACATATTGGAATGTATATTGAAAAAAATATCAAAAAAAAAGAAAAAAAATTTCACGGATTTTTCCTTTTTCCTTTAAATGAAAATATCTTAACAAACAATAAAAGTGCAAAAAAACAAATTGCATATGAAATATTAAATTCTGTTTTTTCAGTGGTTGTAGTTGTTTCAAAGATAATGTCAATCTTTTCAGTTTTTACAAGGACTCCTTCTTCTACTCCTTCTACTCCAAAAAAACTATCTTTTTGAACATAGGAAGATTTGTCCGCTAAAATAGCTGTTAAATTGTATTTATTTTGGACCGAAAAATCTTCTCCTGAATTAAAATAAAATTCTAGATTAACTGGATCACAAATATTACTGTATTTAGTTGAATAAACACCTTTTTGATGAACATTATAGAGTAGGTCTGCGCAATATGAGATGTTGAGATCTTCTTCATATTCAACTGCTCGCAGCATATTTGTTGCAGTTTCATATCGTTGGCAAGGATAAGATCCGTGTGTTACATTGTTCAAATCAAAATTGGTAGACACCATAAAATTGTCATTAATTCTTGTAAATACCCATTGACCTGTAGAATTTACACCAACCACAACAGCATCTCCTGTTTTATCAGCATAATGGAACTGAGCTCCAAGGTATCCACTCCATTTATGATTTTCAAACCAATCTATTACTTCTACTACAGTTTTACAATCCCACAGCACTTGTGCGAGAGCATGAGTAGTATATGGAAAATGAGCAGTAGGATTAAGATTCAACTGAATGTCTGGCAAACCATTTGCATCATAACACAAACCATATTCATTCATACCACCTTGTTCCCAACCGTCCGTTTCAGAATTATCGTTATTATCAAAACCAAAAAAAACCGAACCATATATTTCTTTAATTCCA
>CAZJUB010000016.1:0-42194 GCA_964549075.1 uncultured archaeon
AAGATAAGATTTAATGGTGATAAACTTACACAAATCACTTTCACATACACTCACGGAATTAGAACAGAATGGTGGAATACTGCTTACACAAATAGAGGAACAGTTGGTGCTGGAAAATTTATACCTGGAACAGATTTAGTTTATTTCACTGCACATAATGGTAATGGTTGGTACAAAGCTTATACATGTAAAAATGACGGAACTGATCAATGGCAATTAATTAGTGGAAACTACTTTGCATTTACTTCAGGAATGTCACCAACAGGAAACAAACTTGTTTGGGGAGATGCTGATTATTGGAATGATCCAACAACTCTGTACGCAAGCAATGTTGACGGTTCAGATGTGGTAAAAATCAAACAATTTACTCACCGTACTTTTCCACTTGTTTTAGCAGATGGATATACAATTATCTGGAGCTGGAACGATGGTAATATCAATGCAATAAATATGGATGGAAGTGATAATCGCATAGTTATTGATGATGAATATAATAATTATTGGGAAAACTATCATCCTCTCTATGGACAATTATTCTTAATGAGAAGTAACAGAGCAAATGATGGGAATCAACACATCTTTAGTATAGACACTTTTGGAACTCAAATCACTCAACTAACAGATGGAGAGTATAATGATGAAGGAGCTATGTATTCCTCAAATGGAAGATATATTATGTACCGAAGATTACCAGCTGATTTTGATAAAAATACCAATATTCAACCTTATCCTTATGAATTAGTTATTAAATTACTTGAACCTAAACATTGGCATTGGTGGAATCACTGGAATTGGCAAGATACATGTAATAATTATATTAGCCTTCTAAATCCAAGTACTCTTCAAAAACGACCAATTTATTTGTGAACAACGTTATGCAAAAAATTTCTTTTTTTCTTTTTTTCTTTTATGATTCTTAAGACAAATGCTTTACTATTTTTTAGACTCATTTCTTACCTGAACGTTAGGTTTATCCAAACCATATGCTTTGCTTAATCTTTCTCTAAAATCTGCTATAAATCTAGTAGTTGGTCCACCATCAACAGTTGTGTGATCAATATTAAAAGTTATCCACAGATAATCTCGAGGTTCAATTTTGTTCAGATTCAGTGAACCATCTTCATTCCGATGGTAACCAGGTTTCTTTTCTATTCCTCCAGCGTTAATGGAAATATTTTCTATTGCAATAGGGATAGCAGTTCCCCCTCCTTTTGCATACATTCCTACAGAAGTTATACCAATTGTTCCAAGAAATTGTCTTCGCCAAAATGGATTATTATAAATGCGGTTCATCAGGAAACGTCTAAGAAAACCTGGCATTCGAAGCAACAAATCTGCTGCAGATTCTTCTTCTTTATCTACCATACTGTCATCAGTTTTAGACTTGCCTGACCATAGAATATTAGTGATTTCTAAAATTGATTTCTCATTTGCTTTTCTTATAAGTAACTTAGCAGGAACTTTCTTTCCTTTAATATCCTTCTCAACAATACAGGAAAGATCTACATCCTCAAAAATAACCATCTTTCTTCTTTTCCATCTTATAGCTTGCATATAAGGGTGATCTAATATCGTTTGAACAAACACATAGGATAAATACCCAGTAAAGGAAATTTGGATCCCTTTGTTTTTGAACTCAGCTATTTTCTTAAGAGGTAGAGTAACATCAATCTCACCAACAGCATAAACTTTGAGAGTATTATCACCAATAGTGATGAAATCAACAACAATATCTCTATTACGTGAAAAAGGTACAGTGTAATATCTGCCAAACTTAGAGTTTTTCATCCTTTTACTAGCTTTCATCATAAAAGGATTTATTGTTTTAAAGATAAATATTGTGGAATAGCAAGTTGTTAAAAACTTTTACAAAAGTAAGTGAAAGAAGAAAACTTGGACAAAAATTAAAATGTTTTTCCTAAAATTAATTGGAGTAAGAATTCGATGATTTCAATTGGAATATATTTTTATAATACATCAAAAAAATATTTTTAATAACAAACAAAGAGGTCATTTTATGAAATTAACAAAATATACCATAACATTAGTTATTATAATAACACTAAGTTTTTCTTTGAATAAGACAGCTTTAAATAGCTCTGCTAATCAAAAAGTAAATTTTAACAACAACGGATTAACAACAAATGAGCAACAAATCAAAAAATTTCCGGGAGGTGTAAATATTACTTTTGATGATTTAGCAAGCCAAGCTGATATTGATAATCATTATCCTGGAGTTGAATTCTCACCAGGTTACAAAGCGTGGAACTCTTCACCTAGTCCTACTTATCCTCCAGAATCTGGTGAAAATGTTGCTTATACTTATGAAATCAACAATTGGTTTGTTTTTGATATGCCTATTGAGAAGATAGGTTTTTTCATCTCAACAGGACCTGGAAATTATAGTTTTGTGGTTACTGCTTATACTAATCAGAGTGTATCAATTGAAGAAAAATCACTTGAAGATCACGTTGCAAATCAATATGTAGAATTTAACTCACCTTTAGGCAGAATTTACAACATCTCAGTAAGTGGAGATACAGACTTTAATAATTGGTGGGCTATAGATTCCATTAGTTATCTAAAATTTATTTCTCCTACACCAAATATAATAGATTTTGAAGATTTAAACAGTGGAGAATCAGTTACTGGGAAGTATGCTGGAATTTCATTTGAAGTAGGTTATACAGCATGGGATTCAACCTCATCACCAAAATATCCCCCACATTCAGGAAACATCATTGTTTATACCTATGACCCAACACCTTTCATAATCTTCTCTTTTGAAGTAGAGTTTGTTTCGTTCTATATCAATATTGGAGATACATATAATATGCAGTTTTCAGCGTATAGTGAAAGTGGATCTTTATTAGATAGAGAATATGTAAGTGGAGAAATCTTAAATCACTATGTAACCTTAGAGTCAACATATGGTAAAATACAGAATATCACTATAACAGGGAATTCTGGTTTTAATACATATTGGACTATGGATGATTTATGTTACAGAGAACATGAATCACTTAATGCCCAATTGATCACAGGTGATGATTTAGCTAATAGAACACGTCTAGGAGACCTATATGAGAATGTAACATTTTCAGAATATTATGTAACAAATAATGCATCTGAAAGTCCGATTTATCCACCTCAATCTGGAGATTTTAATTTTTATTCTCAAGAAACAGACAATTATATCATATTTACTAATCCTGTTTCATATGTTAGCTTTTACATATGTCAATATTTGGATCATAATGATAAAGTAAAGGTGTTTAATTCAGATGATGTATTAGTTAAAACTGTTGATGTTGAAGCAAATGCCATAAATCAATTTGTAGAGATAACTTCCACTGTTGGTTTGATTCATAGGATATGGATTACGGGAGATACGGGATATCCACTCTTATGGGCAATAGATACATTGTACTTTGAAGAATATAGAGAAACCTTTGAATTTACACTAGATTTTGAGAATGTTCCAAGCAATAATCTGAGCATATATCCACATATAAATTTCTCAACAGGATATCAAACTTGGATTTCAAGTGGTAGTGTTTATTATCCTCCAGTTTCAGGAATACATGTAGCTTTTAATCACAATTTAAATCCTAATGTTACATTTGAAATACCTATTATATTTGCAAGTTTTTATATTTCTACATCTCCCGATGATTATAATTTAGAAGTTTTAGCTTATAATTCTAAAGATGAGCTAATTTTCAGAGTAGGTGTAGAACCTGATTCAAGAAGCAAATTCATCGAAATATATTCTGAAGATTCTAATATTTATAGAATAATGATTAATGGAACGACTGGTTATGAATCTTATTGGACTTTAGAAAATTTGTATTATAAAGCTGATATTTTTACATATGATTTAGATGAAGATGGACTCTCATACTACGAAGAAATGATCTATAACACTGATCCTTTTAACTGGGATTCTGATGGAGATGGTTTTTCTGATGGTGTCGAAGTAGCAGAAGGAACAGATCCAAATGATCCGTTTGATTACCCAATAGTAGTTCCAGAATATAGAACAATTGCATTAATTGTAATAATTCCATTCTTAGTATCTTTTGGATTATACTTAAAGAGAAAGAAATAATCCAACTTCTCTCTTTTTTTAAATATCTTTTTTGAAATATCAAATATTGAAATTAGTGCTTAATAAAGTAATAATCCCTAGAATTTTGAAATATTAAAATAGAAAAGCAAGAGATTTAAGTTCTAATCTCTTCAACCGTTATTGATCTAGCATAGTCAAAGTTAGGAGGATTATTAGTTATTAATGAATTTGCACCAGAGGAAGGCCAAATAGACTTCCAATATACACTTATAGTATAAGTTCCTGCTGATAATTCTCCAGTTACATAAGTTATAGTTACATCTGCTGGAATTTCAGAATAAGATCCAGGAGTAGCTAATTGTCTATAATAAGCAACTTTAGTTGTTCTATTTCCAATTCCGGAAACTGTAAGAGCTATTTCAATTTGAATTGCACCTGTCATAGTATCTACAATTGAAAAAACAGCTGGCATGACATAGAGTAGAGATAAGAACGATTTACCACTTGTTGTAATAGATAGCGTTGTTTGGTTAATAAGCTCAAAAGTATCAACATCATCTAAAATAAATGCTCGATCATCAAATTCCTCATAAGCAAATTGAACAGTTCCACCATCTTTCATATCAGGATAAAGAAGTGGAAGAACAAAATAAGTAGTTGGAGCAAGTATTAATATCGAGATTGCAACACTTGCAATAATTTCTTTTACTGCCATAATTTCACATCTTTTCTTTTCAGATGTTTTTAACATCTAAAATAGAGATATTCACTTCAGATTATAAAGTATTCTTAAAAAAAAGTGAATCTAGAGATTTAATCTCTATCACATAAATCTGTAAGACAACTAATAAAGAAAAAAGCCGTTAAACAATCCCAGAAAATATTACTGGTGTCTCCAGAATATCTATTTCCAGAAGTACAAGTGCTTCTTCCACGAGAATGAATTCGATTTGAAGTGATCATCATAGGGATAAAAGACACAATCAATAAAATCCCTAAACCGATTTCAATATACAAAAACGTATGAAAGGTATCTATTCCAAAGAAATCAAAGAAACCAGGATTGAAGTAATATATTAAACCAACTGCAATTATCGCCATGATTACGAGAACAGTTAGTCCTCCAAAAGAATTTCTGGTTCGTTTCTTAGGGACTCTTCTAACTGATTCTTGATAGCTCTCTGGATCTGTTCCAACCACTTGAACTCTCTGTGTTTTCCCATTATTATAGGAGACTGGTAATTTGTCACCTTTGAATTTTAAAATTACATTTTCTAGATCTGCGCCACAGTTGGTGCAATAACGATTATTAGACTTATGTTCTTTACCACAAGAAGGACAATAAATTTCAGTCATATCAAATCAACATGTTTGTTTTCATTTAATAACAATATGATAGTATTATGTTAAAACAAAGTTAAAAATATTTCATTTAAAACTTTAGAATTCAAATCATTAATTTTCGCGTATACAGTATGTTTTTTAACTGTTTGGAGGATGTTCAACCATGAAAATTGGTATACTAACCGGAGGAGGAGACGCTCCAGGACTCAATGCAGTCATTCGAGCCATAGGTAGGAAGGGTATGGATCATTATCAAGATGAATTCATTGGCTTGAAGAATGGTTGGGCAGGTTTAATGTGTTTAGATTATATCGAGATGGCGCGACAAAACTTCTCTGGTATTCTCCATCTAGGGGGAACAATATTGGGTTCTTCTAGAACTAATCCTGAAAAAGAGGAAGGCGGAATTGAACAAGCAATTAAAAACTTCAAAGATTTAGGATTAGATGCTCTGATAGTCATAGGAGGAGATGATACTTTAGGAGTAGCTCAAAAGCTTTACGAGAGAGGGATTCCTTTAGTCGGTGTGCCAAAAACTATAGATAATGATGTTTGTGGGACCGATATGACTTTTGGTTTTGATACTGCAGTTGCAATAGCAACAGAAGCAATAGATAGATTGCATACAACAGCTGAATCTCATCATAGATGTATAGTTGTTGAAGTTATGGGGAGACATTCAGGATGGATTGCAACTCATGCAGGAATTGCTGGAGGTGCAGATATTGTACTCATACCAGAAGAATCTTTTAGTCTTGATGATGTTATTGATAAAATACAGAAAAGGATGAATAGAGGTAAATTCTTCTCTATCGTTGTTGTTTCAGAAGGTTATCAACTTAAAGAAAAAAAATGGGATCATCTCCTTAAAGAAACAGATGATTTTGGTAACGTTAGATTAGGTGGAATCGGAGATCTAGTTGCAAAAGAAATCGAAAAGCGAATGGGGATCGAATCAAGAGCAGTAGTTTTAGGTCATGTGCAGAGAGGAGGAACACCAACAGCATTCGATAGAATACTTGGAACAAAATTTGGTATATCAGCTATTGATTATGTTCATCAAGGTAAATTTGGTATGATGACATCTTTACAAGGAACTAAAGTAAAACCTGTACCAATTCTAGATGGGATAAAAGAGACTAAAACTGTGGATAAAGAAACTTATGAGATCGCCAAAGTTTTCTTTGGATAAATTTTTCACCATACATGTCTTAGTTGTACATAATTTCTAACAATTTGATAGTCCTTTCTTTCATTTTTAATTTTTCTTCTTGGTAATAAATCATGAGGATTTTTTAAATATAAGAAAAGCTCCACAGGTTAGGAGAATGGCAGCAAACACAATTTCAAGAATAATAAATCATGTTCTACTAAGATCAGAAGCAATATATGGTAAAATCATAACAATAATTACAAGAAAAGCAAAAATCATTACTATAATTAAAGTAGATTTGGTTTTACTAGTTGTTCGAAAGGTTGGTTTTTGATTTTCTGAATCTTTGATAATTATTATATGGATATTATAGTGATTTTCTAGAACTAATTCAGATTCCTTTAGTTTTGTAGTTTCATGTTTTAGATTTTCGCCACAGTGATCACAAAAATAATCATTAGGGATTATTTTTTCTCCGTAATGTGGACAAACAATTTCAAGCATATCAACAAATAAAAATTATAGAGAATAATAAGTATTGCTGAAAAAATAAAAGTAAGAGAAAGATTATTTTCTCTTCTTCAGATAAATTACTAATCCAGGTATAATTGTCAGGAAAACCACAGCAAACCAGCTTATAAAAATATATTCTGAGATTACAGGAGGTACATAAGGATCAGACAATGGATACATATCGAAAACTCCAGCTGCTCCATCTATTGCATAAGTTCCTGTTCCATTCCAATTTTGCCAATAGTTCCCCTGATTTAATGTAGTGTTGTACCAAGTGTTTCCTGTGTCATCGTATCCATAGCTTGTGCTAGTACATTGAAGTAACGTATTATGATAGATTCTATTTCCAGTACATAATTCGAATACTATTCCATAGGAGAACTTTTGGAAAGCATTTTGATAAATATCAAAGTTAGTTACAGAATTTATAAAATGTATTCCATATTGTCCATCATAAAATTGATTATTTCTAATAAAACCTCCATCAGAACCTGTAGCTGCTATATCTTCTACATTATGATACAATGTGTTATTATATATTTTGATATTGTTGCTATAAAAGAAATTTATTGCATAGTGATTATAGCTTATGTTACAAAAACGGATGTCGATATTTGTACAAAAATGTAAATTTATAGCAGAATAAAGACTCGTTGCAAAGGAATTCTGTGAACTTATTTGAACATTGGAACAATTTACGAGTATATATTGACTACTTGCTGTCAAGATATCGGTATCAGTGAGATTTTCTTCGTATTTAATCATTGAACTATCAATATAATTGTTGATAACTTGAAGAGTCAATAAGTCATCCTCATTTATATCATAAACTCCAAGACCACACGCATGGAAATTATTACTTATCACACGAGCATAATCAGAGTATCGTATCATAATACCATAGTTAGAACAATCGTTTACCTGATTATGTCCTATATATGGATCAATAGTTGAATAAGATTCTATACCACGATCACAGGATGTAATAACATTGTATTGTATCACAGTTTCATCCGAATCTTCAGCTAAAATTCCATAAGGTACACAAGCGGATGCGTCATTATAGTAAATAAACATATGAATACAATTGGTTACGTAAATAGCTCTGTAACAATCTGTTATAGTGTTGTTATAAACAAATGATTCACTACAGTTATCAAATCTTATTCCAGCTGTTCCACAATTAGTTATAGTATTGTTCATAGCCTCAGTGTTATTAGTATCAGTCATTCTAATAGCAATGTCATCATTAGAAATAGTACTGTTCCATACTCTAGCTCTTTGAGGTAGGATATTATCTACATCAATCCCATACGAACCACCAGTAATAGTACAATTCCTTATCATAATATAGGTATTCGATCCAACTAGTCCAGTTATATAAATACCAGTTTGACCAGATGAAAGAGCGATATTCAAGTATTCAATTCTATAAGGATCGTTATAAGTGCCGGAACCTGGTAAATTTAGTGAAATTAATTCAGCATCAGAAGTAATGGAAATAGGTGCATCTACAGTTATAACATTACCCGGTGATTCAGGATATCCATAATTTTCTGCAGTAATTATCTCTGTTGTTGTTTGAAAGTAAGGTATCAGTATCAACAATGAGATACTTAAAATAAGTAAACTTTGTTTTATTTTCAAATAAACACCAATTATAGTTTTATTAGAATTAAACTTATAAATGTTGTAGGTGAGCATTACATAATCTTTGAGTTTGAAAGAATCACTTACATATAATGTTACATTTAAAATATAGCTTTTTCATTTGATTAATGATGAGCTTACTTTGTCAAGTTTGTGGAGAAAGAATCAAGATACCGAAAAAGCAGAAAAGAAGCTTCTTTCCAAGATCTAATATGATTTCCACTAAATATTGTTCAATCAGGTGTCAAGTATCAAGTTACAGGTATTTCCTGTTAGGGATAGGAATTTTCTTTTTAGCAACTTATCTTGGGATAAGTATTCCACTTTTTAGGAACGACTCAGATCTCTGGATACTGTTTGTTGCAATGTTTCCAGTGATGGTAATGGGTCTGATTGGATTAATAGCTGGTTTGATTACTCTAGTAATTCATAAAAGTATTATAAAACGAGTTAAGCAAAAAAGGTTCTATTGTTATTTTTGTGGGTATGATATAACATATTCAAGTAAAGGAGGTTCGTTGGTTTGTAACAGTTGTGGGAATAAAGTACTATATTGTAATTTCTGCTCAAAAATCATAAACCCAAATGAGGACATAGCAGTAATCAAGCCATGTAATCATGTTTTCCATAAAGGAGAATTGTTAGACTATGTGGAAGAGAGCTATACTTGTCCAAAATGTCAAGGAGAAATAAAAGAATTAGCTTTCAAAATTGAGAAAGATGATGAAGAATTTTGGGTAAAAGCAAAATAGAAAAAGGAGAGGAGAAGAAAGTTATTTTCTCCTTGATCCAATAACAACTAAGGAAAGTAGAGTTAGTAAACTAACAATAGAAATCATTGTTGTAGAGATAGTAAATTCTGGGATGACATAAATACCTCCTAAGGGATATAAGTCCTGACTTCCTGCGCTACCATAAATGTCATACGGTCCAGATACCCAGGAGTCCCAGTAGTTGCCTTCTTGGAGAGTCTCGTTGTACCAGAAATTGTCTATACCTTGGTCGACACCATAACTAGAATAGAAAGATGAACAATTGATGAAGTTGTTGTGATAAATATAGTTATCTTCAGTCTCATAGTCTAAGGAAATTGCATACAGATACATATTTCCAAAGTGATTCTCAATAATTGTTATATTGTTTGAGTAGTCATTTACAGCAATACCAGCATATAAAATATCATGAAAATTATTGTACTGAATTAAACCTTTACTTGAGCTGAAAGTTGACATTCCTCCAATCATTTCATCTCCAGTAAAGCTACACCCTATTATCTTGAAGTCTTCTGAATTAAAGAATGCTAATGCAACTCCAGTGTCTATAAAGTTACAATTTTGAATAATGACAGATTTGCTAAAGTGTACTAAAATGTTAACAGTAGTATGTTGTGCAAAATCGTTATGTCCATTAATCATGATATTGGTACAATTAACTAAAATTATCTCTGGTCTAGGTGTTGCAGAAAATGTAAAATCTACAAGATTTTCTCCGTAGAATAGTATTTCACCATTAACTGTGTTATCCCATTGTACATCTAAAGAAAGCAAATCTTCTACATCATCATCGTAAACCCCTAAATCACAGTTTACAAAGGTATTAAGTTCTACAAAAGTGTTTGGAGAGTCCCAAATAGAAATGCCATGTTCAACATTATCAAAACAGCTGTTTAAACCTGCATATCCATCTGTACAATTTTCAAAATAAATCCCATTAGCTACTGCGCCATTAGCTATACAATTCTGAACAGCAACATCCCAAGAATCTTCCACATGAAAACAATCATCATAACCAGAATCATAAGCTTCGCACCAAAACATATCAGCACTGTAACTACTTTTAATCTCAAAACCTCTATCACAGTTATAAGCTTCGTTGTACATATAAAGTATGTCACTAGCATTATCAGCTTCAAATCCAGCAGATACACAGTCATAAGCGAGACAATCTCTAACATAAGCACCTAGGGAATTGATAATACCTAGTCCGGTAGCACTTAGATTGAAAGTACAATTTTTAACAGTAGCAGTATCTGGAGCTACATCTTCTATACAAACATCATATCGATTCGCTCGAACAGTACAGTTGACTAATTGAAAGTAGTCAGTGGTCCCATGGATATATATACCAATATCAGCTGTTGGATCATAAACATCTTTGTCTCTAATTATCCAAGGTTCAAGTTCTGAACCGTCTCCACTTATAGCATATAAAGTAAACTCAGTATTGCTAGAAATTTCAAAATCTTCAATCGAATTAACTGGTATTGTTACAAGGCTAGCATCATTCACATGTTGAAAACTTGTTGTAGTATTTGAATTATAGAGTGTTAGAATCAATAGTAATAAACAAAACAATATAAGAACATCTTTTCTTTTCATAGAATTCACCTAGTTCTATACAACTAGTATATCTTATAAACTTTAACTACAGCCTTACATGTAAAAGGAGCAAAGAAAGGAATTAAGTAATATTTTCGTTTTTTATGCAAATAGTTTAATTATAAGTGATTCATAATCGTTTATTTGATGTTTATATGAAAAGGAAGGCAATCTTTTCGATCTCAATTACTGCAGTATTATTGCTCTCATTTATAACAATTCATTCTGTTAATACAAAAATACCTTCTGCTGAGTTAGACAAGGAATTGAATTCCTATATAACTCATGAACCTATGGTTATAACCTCTGATGCTGATTTCGGTGCAGGTGGTTATGGTCTTCCAGGAGATGGTTCAGCTGGTACTCCATATTTGATAGAGAATCTAAACATTACTAATAAAGTAGGTTCTTATGGAGTTTACATCGAAAATGTGACGAAGTATTTTGAGATTAGAAATTGCTACATACAAGCGGAATATCCAATCTACATTGAGAGTATTACATCAAATTTCGTTCTAATTTATAATAATACCATACAAATGTTATCAGGTGTTACTCCAACTGGAATTTATATTTCAAGTAGTAGCCATTTTGAAATTTCTTATAATGAATTCTATGGAGGAGGAACTTCAGGAATCTATGCTGAATATTGCAGTTCTTTCTTAATTAATCATAATTATTTTACATTATTCTGGAATTGTATGGATATACATAATTGTCTTGATTGGGATGTGTTCAACAACGTTTTTGATTATAATGATGGAGATCAATACGTTGATTCCAGTTATTTCACTTTTTATAATAATACATGGATAGACAACAATAATGGCCTTTACTTAGGAGTGTGTTCGGATTTCAATATAACAGGTAATTTTTTCATCGAAAATGATTATTTTGCAGTTACAGTATATGCATGTTTATCTATAAATTTTATCTATCATAATTGGTTCTTGAACAATAATCTAGCAAGTTCAATAGAGTCACAAGCTTCTGATAATACAGGAGTAATTTGGCATTATGGTAGTATAGGTAACTTCTGGTTAGATTATAGTGGTGAAGGAAAATATTGGATCTTTGAAGATGTATATGATCCTGTTCCCATTTGGGATTCAGATTCTGATGGATTAAATGAATATGATGAAATATATGTGTATGGTACTGATGAATACGATTATGATAGCGATAATGATCTGCTTCCTGATGGATATGAGGTAGAACAAGGGCTCGATCCTCTATTAGACGATGCTAAACTTGATCCAGATACTGATGGGCTTATTAATCTGGATGAATACAAATTCGGAACTCAATGCCAGGATTGGGATACCGACGGGGATGCTATGTCTGACGGATATGAAGTTTTTCATTCTCTTAATCCTTTATTTGATGATGCTTCATTAGATTTTGATGGAGATGGGCTAACGAATCTTCAAGAATATAATTTAGGAACAAAAGCAAATAATTACGATTCTGACATGGACGGGATGAGTGATTATTGGGAAAATGAAAATGGACTCAATCCTCTTGTAAATGATGCTTGGATGGATCTTGACAATGATGGTTTGAATAACTTCTTAGAATACATCTATAATTGCAACCCTAATGATGAAGATAGCGATAATGATAGCTACAAAGATGGGGAAGAGATTCTTCAAGGAACAAATCCTAATGATCCAGAAGATTTTCCTTCAACAACTTACCAACCCACTACAACAGAATCAACCTATTATTGGATTGGAGGATTATTTGCTCTTATAGTAGTAACAAGCTTACCTATTATCATACAAAGAATAAGAATAAACAAACTACGCGAATTAGTAAAAGAGTATTTTCCAAGAATGAAATTCTAAAAACAACTAAGAAGGATTGAATTCCTTCACATTTTCTTTTATCTCAAACTATCTTATCTGCAATCTCCACTATTACAGTTCGGACCGCAACACATCCAGAAGAATAAGATTCCAAAGAGTACATCCCAAAATCCTCGACCTCCTCCTCCTTGTGGTCGCTCATCATAATAATCATCTGTTCTATATTGTTGATAGGACGGCTGTGATTGTGTTGGACCGCTTTGAGCTGTAGTTTGATATCTGATAGGTAATTGCTTGTCTTTATATTGTAGAATTAACTCTTCTAAATCAGTACCACAGTTCTCGCAATAGCGACCAGAAGCTGTGTGTTTTTGACCGCAGTTTGGGCAAAAAATTACATCATCACTCATATGAGCTACTTTAGGCTTTCACATATATAAATTTAAAGAAAAGGAAATAGGGAAAGAGATTATTTTTTCTTTCTAAAAATTGGTAAAATGATCAAGGTCATTTATTGAAGATGTACTCTAAAAAATGTATCTGAGCAAAAATTTACATATTTGATAAAAAATCTACTAGGTATAAATGTCTTCCAAAACTGAATTCGAGAAATTTTCTCGAGAAATGGCTCACATTCCAATTTATTTAAGTGATTTATCTTTGGATCAGATACTTGAACAACCTCTATTTATTCAAATGAAAAAATATGCTCAATTACAATTCACTGATGTTTACAAATTTATTTATCAAGGTAGTTGTGGGTGGGCTCACCTTTCGAAATTAGGAGATAATACACACATTAAACATTATTTAGCTGAAGAACTAGTAGCTGCTACTGAAACTAAAGACTTTGATGAATTACTAGAGACTCTAGATCTGAAATCAGGATTAGGAAGAGTCAACCTTAGATCATGGAAAGAGCAATTTGGTGATGATATAGAGCTACTGTGGAAGTTGATGTTAAGAGCACAGAAAAATAGCCCTACAACTATGGATCTTTTTATTGAGAGATGGGGAGAGTTTTCGGAATGGATTCATCAGAAGGTGATCACTTACCCTGTTGAAGCAGAAAAATTAGTCATAGAGTGGCTTGAATTAGTCAATACAATTGCTTCAGAAATAACGGAGCCAATAGAACTCCCAATGGTATCTCACTCTCTTATGTATAAAAGGTATTATTCTCCTTCATACAGAATAATAATGGAAGAAGATCTTTTTCCAGTTTAAAAATTCAGAATAGATATGGAATAATTGCCTTTCTCTTCTCTGGATACTCTTCAAATGTTTCTTTATACCATTTATGATGAGATCTTGCTCTAGGAACCAAATTAGCAATGGTCCAGAAGGCAAATAACAATCCAGCAAAATTCCAAACCATCGATGCCCATCCAATCCAAATCAGTATTTCTCCTAGATAATTAGGGCTCGAAACAAACTTGTACATTCCTCCAAAAGGAATTTTATACCCATTTTCTCCTGGTTTGCGTAATTCTCTTAGTACCAAATCAGAATGACGATTTATAATATATCCTACAATGAAAATTATAACTCCGATAATAAATCGTGGATCCTTTAACCAGGAAGGAGTATATGCTGTGGGAGCAGCAAAATGAAAAATCCATCTTGCTTGAAGGTAAGTATTAGAAATTTGGAAAATCATTCCAAAAAACATTATTAAGATAGGCATTCGTTTTTTTGTTCGCAAGAAAAATGGAAAAATTAAATCTCTTTGAACATAATGTAATAACCAGAGAACAAAAAGTACGATAGGAACCAATTCTATTTTGCGATCACTTATACCAAATAAGACTGAAAAGATAATTACCGCAGGAGATTCCATTATGATCCATCCCCATTTGGAATTAATTGAAGGTCCCCATCCCCTCCTTACATGACGTCCATAAGGAGCACTGATAAAGAACAATAAAATAAACATAGCTAGAGCTACTATCGCTGATGCGATTAGTAAACCCCAATAAATGTTAAGTTCTTCCATTGGATTTTAACAGAATATGCCTTTTTTAAAACTTTTCCCCTAGGCTATCGAGAAATAAGTTTAAAATAAAACTAGCATGTTTTACACTTAAAGGATTGAATTCTTAAATGCCTTCTGAAGAACAGTTAAAAGTTTCAGCAAAACTTTTTTGGAATGTTCAATTTATTTACGAGTTAGAATTAGCTAAGAAGGAATTAGAAGCATTTAACATCAGATATAAGTTAAATAATAATCTCAGAGATATTGACATATCTTTTGTACCTGATGGAACTGAATTTCTTGAGAGATCAGCTTATTTTGAAGAACTAGGCGGGAAATCATCATTATATTCTAAAATCACTAAAGCTAATGTTACTAGATCTCTTAATCAATATCTAACACATTGGATTTACCCTTATAAAGGCAAATATCACCCTCAAATGATTAGAGCTTTACTTAACATCATGCGAATCCAACCTGGGGAAAGCATTTTAGATCCATTTATTGGTAGTGGTACAACAGCAGTAGAAGCGCAATTATTGGGGATAAATTGTAAAGGCATAGATATCTCAGAAGTTTGTACTAGAGTAACTCAAGTAAAAACACAAGCACACGAAAATTTGGAAAAAATAAGTAAAATATTTGAAACAAATTTCGGTGATTTGAAAAAGAAGATACAACAAAAAGCAACAGATGAAGAAGAGATAAGTAAAATAGAAAGTATGATAGAAGAAATAGACAACTCAAACGTTTATAATTTCTTCAAAGTTGCAAGTTTAATTGCTCATAGCGATAGAGCAAGAAGAAAGAAAAAAAGTTTCACTGTTTCTTTTCTAAAGAATGTTGAGAAGATGGTTGTATCATTAAAAGATTATCAGAAAATCATCTCTGAGTATAACCTCAAACTTGGAAATGTTTCAATAGAGAAAGGTGATGCAAAGCAACTTCAACTCCAACCTAACTCAATTGATGGTATAATTTGCTCTCCTCCTTACTCTATAGCTTTAAATTATGTAGAAAATGATAAACATGCACTAGATGCTTTAGGTTTTGATCCCAACGTAATTAAAGAGGAGTTTATAGGAGTTAGAGGGACAGGAAAAACAAAAATAGAGCTATACAATCAAGATTTAATCCAAAGCTATAAAGAAATGGACAGAGTACTCAAGGCAGGTAAATATTGTTCAATAGTCATAGGAAATGCAACTGTTGATAAAAAAGAAGTAAACACAGTTGAATATACGATAGATATTTTTCAAAATATGGGATATACGCTCGAGGAAAATATAGATAAAATAATTTTTGGTTTGTATAATGTTATGCAAAAAGAAAACATACTAGTGTTCAAAAAACCTTGAGAACTATTTGCGAATTCTAGAATAAGTATCTACAATTAGACATGTTAGCTCAGATAGCAAGATACCTGGTAAATCGATGTTTTTGGATTGAAAGATATCTATTAATGCTGTTAGAATCGTTTTCTGATTGATTTCTAGACCTATTAAAGAATTTTGGATATCTTTTAAGATATAGGGAGGAGAAAGCGAAAAATCTCCTGATATCACAATATCAGCTATCTTATTTTCATCAAAATAGACAAAAAGCTGTACTAAACCACCTTGAAATTTTTTCTCAGTATAAGAAAAATATGTATCACTTTTGATTTTTTGTTGAAATAACTCTTCTTTGTCTTTTTCAACATAATAAAGCCAGTCTTCTTGTTGATACATATATTTAATTTCATCAATTTTCTTCTTTTCTTCCTCTGTAAGATCTGATTCATAGAATTGAATATCTAAGTTTTTTTGAAAATTAAAAAGGTATTTTTGCATGACTTCTTCTTTACTTGGAATTTCTTTTAAGAAATATTCAAAACTACCCATTCTTTCAACCAAGGACTTAGCAATTTTATCTCGGAATTTCTCATTTGGAACTTTAAGAATCTTTGACATATGTTCTGCTGGAAAACTAAAAATAAAATTTCCCACTAAAACTCTTGATCTGTCATAAGATACAGCTCCATTTCCACTTATTTTCTTACCTTCAGCTACTATATCATTAATTGGAGAATAAAGAGCTGGAATACCAAAATCATTAAATGTTTTTACGGTTGGAGTTAGGAAAAATTGGTAGAAATCTTTTAGATTTTGATTATAATCTTGTTTATCACATATAATCTGATAAAACAATTGATTACTGTCAAGATAAACTGAACCACCACCAGTACCTCTTCTAACCAAAGGAAGTTTTGTAGCTTTAATATAATCGAGTTCAACAGATTGTTCTATTACTTGATGTAAACCAACACAAACAAGCGGTTGATCTGGCCAGGTGATTATAAGGGTATTAGGTGTCTGATACTCATTTTTAACAAGAGCTAAAGCGTGATAGATTGCTTGTGTATCTAACCAATTCTGTTCTCCAAGATTTACTAAACGCCATTCCATCGAGCATCTTCCAATAAGATGAAATCAATTGACTGTAACCCAATCTTTCTCGTTAGATAAGAAGAATATTACTAGATCGTCGTCGTTAATATACAACAGTCTAGAAAACTGAGTTGTTTTTTGTACACCATTAATTTCTATGTTAGCATTAAAATGAACGATAATTTCATATTCAATCGTTTCTGCTAAATAAAGCTGTTCAAGAGTGTTGTTTATACTAGGTGAAGGATAATTTGGTTGACTGTAGTGAGATGCATTCCAATCTTCAATATTCCACATCCAACTTAAGAAAGTTCCATTAGAATTACCGAAAAGATTGGCATAAGAATTCTTTGCACCATCAGCTGTTACAGGGGCAGTTTGAATTGTCATCTCTAATTCAAAAACATGAACCTTATCACTTAAACCATCATAATCTAGAATAGAAAAGTTTTCCATAAATTTCGTTTCTTCTATAATTAATTGAGATATGTTATTGATATAGCTTAGTTGCGGTAATCCCGATATTGTTATCCAATAATCAGGTGAGCTACCATTAATATTAGCAGTTGAATTAATTAGATTTACACTATTAAGATCCCCATCAATTGTATTAATTATTATCGAACTATTAAACTGATCAATACTAGGAGGTGCAGTAGTTACTGAAATTAGAATTATAGGTAAACCTAGTAAACAAAAACCAAATAATACAAGGAATACATTGAACATTCCATTACCATTAGCCATATTTGTGAAAAGGTAAGAACATTATTTATAGGTTTTGAAATAAAAATAAAAGAAGGATTATTTTTTACTCTTTATTCTCTTTGTATACACCAAATATGATGGATAGACAATTGCAAATAAACCTAAAGTACCAATAACAAAGTAAGTTCCTAAATTCATAAAGAGACCATAATCACCTATGAAATTATTTGTCCAAGTATTTCCATCTGCTGAAAAAGCAAAAGCTACACTAGGATATCCCTTTCCTCCGAATCTATCTCCTCTTCCAACAATGAAAGTTAGGAATAATCTACCTTCATATACTGTCAAACTAGGTTCTCGACGGTAATAACCATCAAAATTACTTTGGCTTTTAATTATCAAATGATTTTGTCTGGTGCCAGTGACTTCTTCTAAACCAAGGAGTCCTTGAGTGACTTGGAAAGATACTCCCCACAAAAATGTTTCTGATTTAATAATACCTTGAGCTTGATTAACTACATCTGTTAAATTGTCTTGAGCAATTACAAAAAAACTATTTGACCAAAAGGTAACTGTGGGTTTCAAAACTGTTATGGCGTTATATGGTGGATCAATTGAAGCTATTAAACTGACAGTGTTGTAGGTTGCTCCTAGCTCTTCAAAATGAACTGAACTTGTCAGACCTTGTTCTTCAGTGTAAATAACAAGAAGTTTATTATTATAGGTGTAAAACTCAAAATCCTTTCCAAAACCACTTGACACATAGTAAGTATTTGTAACTTCTAATGAATCAGGATTGATTTCTAGAACATCACTTACTGTAACAAAGTATATATCTCCACTAACATTTACTTCTTGTTCATATCCATAAGCTAGAACTAACTTATTTCCATAGTTAATCGCATCAAAATTAAAGTAAGTATCTTCTGAATATACTACTGAAGTGTTGTAAACTATTGTTGGTTCGCTCCAACTAACACCATTATTGTCTGAAGTCAATGCTAGAAATGTCACATTGTGTGATGTCATGTCTTCAGCACCTAAGAACAAGTAGCAAATTCCATTTAAAATCACTACATCAGTCTGATTAGTATAAAATGTAGTCCCGTTGAAATCAAAAGTTTGATCTATGATTACTGTATCGTTTATTTCTTCAATTTGAAATTCTGTTGGAAGCTTCCTCATGGTTCTAGATTTAATGTCTTGAGAAATAGATTGTTCATTTGATATAGTATCTTGGATAAAAACCATCACATACTCACCACTATTTGCTTCAGAAGTTACTGGTCCATAATCGGAATATGTAATAATTGCAGAACTATAATTTGGAATTGAAGTAAACATTATAGAAAATACAATAACAAAAACTACCCATTCTTTCTTAACATTCATTTAGGAGACTCCTGTTTTTTTTCTCTTTGCAAAACATAGTTGAGGAATATATAAATGTTGCCAAGAGAGGTTAGTTGACACCTACATATCACCTCTAATCTAATTCTAAAGAACTGCGAATTGTTCTCAGTTCTTGCATTGTTTTTCCTTTAGTATCTTTATCTGTAGTAGAAATATCAAGTAAAACAAGAAAATCATTATGTCTGAAGGCAATTAACTCGAAAATTCCTTTAGTATGCTCTTTTAAATTATCCCATAATCCTGAGAGAAAATGTGTCTCTTTGTCCTTGAAATCGGTTATATAATACTCACTTACCTTCATAATATCACCGACATAATATTTGTCAACTAAACGAGAGCGTAATCCAGTCAGATAATCTAAAGTCAATGATTTTTCAGTGCAAGGTTGCCAATAGATAAAAAATAATCTGTTAGGTTTCAACCTAATAAAAGGTAAAAAAGTGGTATAATCAAGCCCTGGAAGCAAGTGTGGAAAATAATCCGAAGGAAAATTTATAGAACCAATATAGTCTATGAATGTTTTCTTCTGTTTATTTGCTAAATCCAGAGATATACTTATCATTATAACATTTAAAGTTGAAACACTCATATAGCTTACGTAAGATGTGTTAGATTATTGTTTTGACATTGAAGAACATTAATAAATGTCTAAAAAATCAAATAAAATTTCTTAATTTTAAGAGAAAATTTTATATTATATTTTTTGTAAACCTAGAAGTTGTATGAATGATATGAGTATAAAAAACAGGACAGAATCTTATGATGTTTTTGAAGGGATTTCTATATTAGTCATTTTCCTCTATCTAGTAAATGGATCCTGGTGGATATCTACAACTAATAGAGTAGCAATTTTTTTCTACAGTGGGAACTTTTATTTAGGGAGTGCATTTATATTCATTCCAATTCTAATTTTAGGTATTTCACGTGTTAAAAAATCAGTATTTCAAGACGATACTATTAGAAATCAGTTTGTAGGTATTTGTTTAATAATTGCAGGATTTTTATACTTGGTTTCTTCAGGTATCTATACGACTATTGTTTATGAATACAATTATAGTAATTATGACCTTATTAATAATTTAGCTATTTCAAATATAGTTATACAATATGTTGGTAATGCAGCTTTGTTTAGTTCACTGTTAGGCATTAGAAATGTTGAAAATCGCTCTAACTTTGTTTCTATCTTGGCTAGATTGAGATATTTATTGTTGATGTTTTTTATACTTGTTTCACTTAACTTCCTGTTCAATGTACTAATATTTTCTGAAGCAATTGAAATTGAATACCTAACTTACTCGATAATCCTTTCAATTTTCATAGCATTGCAAAGAATAACTATGGCGATTTTCTTAGTTATGTTTTGTTTCTTACAACTTGTTCAATCCAAAGATAATCTAATTTACAGATGTGGAAGAATAAGTGCAATAGTCTTCGTAAGTTCAGCAATAGTTAATCAAGTACTCATAAATATAAACAAATTTGCTTTAGATTCAGGATACTATTATTATATGGGAAGTTTATCACCTTTCCATCCTTTAAGTAACATTGTACAAATTATCAATACTATTCAAACAATATCTCTGTATCTAACTTTAATTGTTATCGGAATTCAACTGATATGTTCATCAATCCAAGAAAAGTCTTTAAGATCCTTTAACTTCAGTTCTTTAGCTAATGATCTGTTTAAAGGCTCTATTTTTGTTCTATTAGTATTTTTCATTATTGAAAACAATTATTTCTACAGTAAACCAAAATCTGTAATACTAGGAGTCTTTTTAACAATTTATCTAAATGAATTTACAGGACTTCCTCTTGATGCTATTCAGTCACTCTATTCAGCCTGTTATCTTATTGGTACAATTCTAGTAGTACTAATTATAATCAGGAAGCATTTTAACAAGGAGTATAGAGATATTCAAGAACATAATAAAATTAATTTAAATGGTCCCATGGTATCTTCAGTGGTTTTTATTTCTCTTAGTATGGCATCGAATTTCATTTTCAGGATGATAATTTATGGATCTGGTTATCTCGATGATATAACTATCTTTGCTTGTCTTACAGTGGTTAAAGGATTTGAAGTGCTTACACTAATTATTCTAGGATCAATTTTCATAAATGACGAATTTAAAAGATATTTTTCGAAGTTTATAGGAGATAGAAGTAAACTTCTGACTCTAATAGGTACTTCTTTGATATTACAAAGTATTGCAGGAGTAGGCACAATATTGGAGAATTATTATAATCTTATAGCTTATGGAAATACAGATGAAATCTCATATGCAGTGATTTCTAACATTACAATGTTATTATACGAAATTTCAACAATATTAATACTTGTATGTACAGTTTTACTTCTACTTGATTCAGTAAGAAATAAACAGATTTTACATAAGATTAGCAAGATTCTTGGAATAATGTTAATAGTTGTTCTTTCAGTGTTCAAGTTAATAACAATTATAGGTGGTATTGTGCCAGAAATGGAATTTTTAGAAGTTTTAATAGAACCAGAATTTGTAACAGCAGCAGGTGTTTTTGATGGTTTTGCAGTTATTATCTTGTTTTATATATTAATGATAATAGGTTATGGAATCATATCTAAATTATTTGCAAAATCTAATATAAGTGCAGATATCTTACATACTGAGGAAAGAATTTCAGAATTCCGATACTAGTCCTTTTGTTTGTTTTTAACAAAAGGATTTTTGTATCTTTTTAATAAAAGAGAATTTGTAACTACTGAGACAGATGATAGCGCCATTGCTAAACCTGCGACAACAGCTGGTAATAGAAATCCTGCAGGCACTAAGATTCCAGCTGCGATTGGTATACCTATCGAATTATATAATAATGCCCAAAATAAACCCATTTTCACTCTCTGGATTGTTTTTTGACTTAAATCGATAATAGTAACTGCATCTCTTAAATCATCTTTTACAAGTACAATATCACCAGCTTCAATTGCTACATCAGTACCTGAACCAACAGCTACACCCACATCTGCTTGTGCCAAAGCAGGAGCATCATTAATGCCATCACCCTGATACAGTACAATATGATTATCTTGTTGATATTTCTTTACAACATCTACTTTCTGGTCTGGGAGAACTTCCGCATGAATTTCATCTATACCCACTTGTTGTCCTACAGCTTTTGCTGCTCTCAAATTATCTCCACTGACCATAACCACTTTGATCCCCATATGTTTTAGAGCCTCTACAGCTTCTTTTGAGGTAGGTTTGATAGTATCAGAAATAGCTAAAACACCAATAATTTTCTTACTATCTAAAATCATCATAACAGTTTTACCTTCTTGCTCTAATCTTTCCATCTGGGACTCGATTTTATCATAAACTTTAACTTTCATTAACTCAGCAATCCTACGATTCCCAACGAGATATTGAGTGTTTTTAATCATAGCTTCTATTCCTTTACCAGGATAAGCTTTGAAATCAGAAATTTCTTGAACTGCAATTCCTTCTTCTTCAGTTTTTTGAACTATCGCTTTTGCAATTGAATGTTCAGATCCTTTCTCTAAAGAGCCAGCAATTTGTAAGATATCTTTATCATCGAAATTTTCATCGAAAGAGAGAACATCAGTTACCTGCGGTCTTCCTTCAGTAATTGTTCCTGTTTTGTCCATCAGAACTGCACTAGTTTTTCTGGCTATTTCTAATGAATCTCCGCTTCTTATTAAAATACCATTTTTAGCACCTATTCCGGTTCCAACCATAATAGCAGTTGGTGTTGCTAAACCTAAAGCACAGGGACAAGATATGACCACAACAGTTATTCCAATTAAGAAAGCAAAAAGAAATGGTGAGGAAATACCAGCAGCGATATTTTGAGGGAGATTTGCAAGAGAGACTACGTTGGTTTTTAACAGTGAATACCAGATGATAAATGCGATTAAAGCTATAATTAACACTGCAGGAACAAACCATGCTGAAATCTTATCAGCTAATTTTTGTATTGGTATTTTTGATGTTTGAGCTTCATCAACCATCTTAATAATTTGATTTAAAGTAGTATCAGCTCCTACTCTTGTTGTTTTCATTTTAAGAAAACCATTTTCGTTAATGGTACCACCTGTTAGAGCTGCACCTTTTTCTTTGAAGACTGGAACACTCTCTCCTGTAATCATACTTTCATTCAAATATGATTGACCTTCGATAACTATTCCATCTACAGGAATACTATCTCCAGGTTTGATAAGACAGATATCATCTACTTTAACATCATCAATAGGCACTTCTAGCTCTTTACCATCCTTTTCAATAATTGCAGTATCAGGTCGAAGCTCTATGAGTTTTTTTATAGCCTCTGATGTTCTGCCTTTGGCTATTTCTTCAAGATATTTTCCTAGAAATATGAATGTTAGTAGTAGTGCTGAAGTTTCAAAGAAAACAGCTCCTTCATATAATACGTTAAAGTAACTATAAATCATAGCAAATAAGCTGTAAAAATAAGCTGCACTTGTTCCCAGAACAATAAGAACATCCATTGAAGCACTTTTATTAATTACACTTTTCCAAGCTGCTTTGTAAAAAGTAAAGGCAATTATAAATTGGATAGGTGTAGTAAGTAGTAATTGAAGAAAATTAGATAAAAGCATACCAGTAAAGATTTCTTTAGTCATTAACCAATGACTGAAAATAGGAAACCAAGATCTAAATGGTTCCATATGTCCCATAGCAAAAATGAAAACAGGTAAAGCAAGAATTAAACTTGCATAAAATCTATTTCGCATATCTTTTAATTGTTTATTTTGCATGAAAGAAAGTTGATCGACATCAAATGATGCTTTATAACCAGCTTTTTCGATTGCTTTTATAATTGATTTATCTTTGACTAATGAAGCATTGTAGAGTAATTTAGCATTATGACTAACAAGATTTACAGAAGCTGATTCTACACCATCAACAGAGGTCAACGCCTTCTCAACTCTAGTAACGCAAGCTGCACAATGCATTCCTTCAACCGAAATAGTTCTCTTCTCCAACTCTTCAGCCATTTTCAAACCTTTATCCTATTTGTACTTCTGTCAATTATTGTTTTAAGCAACAGTTGCTTTATAACCTGATTCTTCTACTGCTTTTATTAATTGTTTAACTTCTACTTTTCCTTCTTTGTAAAGGACTTTTGCTTTATTAGTCTCAAGATTTACTTCGACTTCCTTAACGCCTTTAACATCCTTCAAAGCGTTAGCAACAGTCATTTGACAATGACCACAAGTCATACCTTCAATGTTAAGAATAATTTCACTCATAATAATCAAATAACAGTACTAAAAAGAGATATTTAATATCTCGCCTTGAACAAAAAAATAAGACAAATTTTGAAAAAAGCCTAGTTTTAAAGGGACGGATTCAAACAATTCTATTTGAGGTAATGAAAAATGTCAGATCTTATCAAAGTAGCAGCAGCACAAGTCGCACCAGTGTATCTTGATATTGTTAAAACTGTGGAAAAAGCTATAACAATAATAAAAGAAGCTGCAAAGAATAAAGCAAAATTAATAGTTTTTCCAGAAGCATTCGTTCCAGGTTATCCTGATTGGGTTTGGGTGGTTCCTAGTTATAAATCAACTATTCTTAATAAGCTCTATACAAATTTAGTAGAAAATAGTATCTCAATACCAGATAAATATACAGAACAATTATCTCAAGCAGCAAAAGAAGCTAATATTCATGTAATGATAGGAATTCAAGAGAAGAATTCAGAGGCAAGCAGTAGTAGTATTTACAACTCAATACTCTATATTGATGATAAGGGAAAAATTGGAGGAAAACATAGAAAACTTGTGCCAACTGGAGCTGAAAGATTAGTATGGGCACAAGGAGATGGAAGTACTTTACAAGTTTTCAACACTTCAATAGGAAAAATAGGGGGATTGATCTGCTGGGAGAACTTTATGCCTTTAGCTCGAAACGCGATGTATGTTGAAGGAGCTCAGATTCTTGTCGCTCCAACATGGGATAAGAGTGAGAAATGGTTACAAAGCATGCAGTATATAGCTCGAGAAGGAGGTTTGTTTGTAATAAGTTGTTGTACTCCTTTGAATAAAGAAAATATTCCTATCGAATTAGGTTTCAAAGAATTTTACCCAGATGATCGTGAATGGATAAATATAGGAAACAGCTGTATCATCAATCCTAAAGGAGAGATAATAGCTGGACCACTTAAAGCTGAAGAAGGCATACTTTATGCAAAATTAGATCTAAGAGAGATAAGTGCTTCAAAAAGGCTTTTTGATGTAACAGGACATTATGCAAGGCCTGATGTTTTTAATTTCAATGTGGATCACGATTAACATATACTTCCTAAATTTAGTAATTAATATAACAAAATGATTTAGACAAGCATAGCTGAGAAACCTAAAGCGACAATAATAGCTTTTATTTTGTTTTTAGTTATTTTATTTGGATCTATCTCTACAATAGCTCGTTTTTCTTTTAAGCTAATTTCGGATGAATCCACTCCTGATGTAAACCCTAGTGCTAGACCAATTTTTCTTGCACATTTAGCACAATGTATATCAGGAATATCGTAAACACATTGCATTTAATCCACTTCAAGATTATCATTGTGTGCACCCTTTTTAAAGTAAGTGTTGTACAATTCTTGAGGAGAATTACAAAAGAAATTTAAAGTATAGGAAAATCCAGAAATCTATGCAAAGGAAGCTTACTTCTAGAACCATGATTTCTATAGCATTACTAACGTTTGCTGGAGAAATTGCTTGGGGAGTTGAAAATCAGTACTTTAACGTTTTTATGTATAACGAAATAGCTCCTAATCCAACCTATATCTCTTGGATGGTTGCAATGAGTGCGATAACTGCAACATTTACAGCTATTTTCTTAGGAGCTCTCTCAGATAAAATTGGTAAAAGGAGAGTATTCTTTATTGTTGGTTTACCCCTTTGGGCTATAACAACAGCTATTTTCCCTCTTTCTGGATATCTAAAACCAATAATTCTTGCAGTTTCGATAGCAATACTATTTGATTGTTTAATGACGTTCTTTGGTTCGATGTCTAATGATGCATCTTTAAAAGCATATTCAGTCGATGTTACAACTCTAGATAATAGAGGAAAGCTAAGTGCTTTAATCGAAGTTGCTATGTTAGTAGCTACTTTAGTAGTTTACGGAACTTCAGGTTTAATCATTGATAAGTTAGGTTACTTTTCTTTATTCTACATAATTGGTGGTGTAGTAGGAGTATTAGGAACATTAGGAGCATTTTTAGCAAAAGATCCTGATATTAAACCTACAAAAACAAGTTATTGGCAAAATTTGAAATCTACTTTCAAAATCGATGAATTAAAACAAAATAAAAGTGCTTTACTAGTATTTTTAGGAATAATGTTTAGAGGAATTGCCTTTAACGTTTTCTTCCCTTATTTAATTATCTACTTACAACACTATCTAAAATTCTCTATAACTCAATCTAGTATAATTGTATTTATAGCCATATTAGTGGCGATACTAGGAGCTATACCAGTTGGATTTATTGTGGATAAAATAGGCAGAAAAATAATAGCTTTTATAGCTATTCTAGTTGAAGCAATTGCATTAATCCTTTTTGCGATACCAAAGAGTAATGATTTTTTTATTATTTTAACTATTATAGGCTCATTTATGATGTTAGCTATGATGCTTTGGGACATATCAGTTAATACTTGGGTAAAAGACCTATTTCCTGAAGAAAAACGTGGGCAATTCGCAGGATTATTCATGATATTTTTTGTTCTAATTCCAATGATTATAGGTCCATTTATTGGTAGTTCAATTGCAAAAACAACAGGTCAAACTTTTATCGATCCCGAGACTGGACAAGAGGGATTTATACCTCCACCTTTACTATTCATTATAGCAGGGATATTAATGTTGCCTTCAGCTATTCCTTTATTCTGGGCTAAAGATTTGAAAAAGGAAAAAAACAATCTAAAAGAAACGGTTTAATCTTTTTTCTCATCATCTTTAATTAGCTTTTTTGCAAAATCTTGTGCTTTGATAAAATCAATTTTGGGAACTTTCCTATCATAAGTAATTAAACCATTAATTTCTCTTTCAACATCAACAAGCTGTGTATAAATAGCAGCACTCAATCCCTTATATTTTAAAACTGATGTTTCAGTTAAAATCTCTGAATAACTAGATTTTAACTCTTCATTTGTGTTAAATTCTTTATAAGCCCAACTTTTTTCAGAATTCCAGATATGTCCATTTATTTTTAGTCCTAAACCTCCGAACTCCCCTAAAACAGCTACTCTGTTAGTCTCTATTGGAGGTATAGCTGGACCTACATATTTGTGAATATCTCTGATATCACCTGTTTTTTTATCAACCCATCCACTAATACTGTCAATTAATCTAGAATTATCAAGAGTACGAATAAAATCTGTAACTTGTTTGGTTTCAAACTGCCCCCAAGCTTCGTTAAATGGTACCCAAACAATAACTGAAGGATGGTTGTAAAGAAAATCAATCATCTCTTTGAGTTCAGAATAATATTGTTTTCTAACAGATTTCTTATATCTACCATACTTAGAACTAAGTTTTTCACCTAATAAAAAACCGATAGCACCTGCCCAAAAACTACCACCATTTGGCATATCTTGCCAAACGAGTATGCCTAATTTATCACAATGATAATACCATCTCGAAGGTTCAACTTTAACATGTTTTCGAATCATGTTAAAGCCAAATTTCAGAGCTAGTTCAATATCATATTTCAGAGCTTCATCTGTTGGAGCAGTATATAATCCATCAGGCCAATATCCTTGATCTAAAACTCCATATTGGAATAAAATAGTATTGTTCAGAGCAAGTCTTGGAAAACCGGATTTGTCATTCATAATACTTATTTTTCTCATTCCAAAGTAACTCTCGACTTTATCAATCGTCTCATTTTTTCGCTTAAGCTCTATAAACAAATCGTAAAGAAAAGGATTTTCAAGGCTCCACAATCTTTGATTTGGAATATCTATAACAAAAGGACCTTCGTCCTCGAAAATTGCCTTTGTAACTAATTTTCCTTTAGATTTGATGTTAACGATTATTTCATCTGTGCCCTTAAAATTGTTAAAAATCGGTTTGATATTCAACTTGGAATTATCTATATCTGGAACTAGAAAAATTCTGTCTATTCGAGATCTTGGAACAGGTTCCAACCACACTGTACCCCAAATACCTGAAACAGCTGTATAGAAAATTAATTTCGGATTTAGTCTCTGTTTACCTCTCTCTTGTCTCCCTTTGTTAGTAGGATCCCATACTGAGACAATAATCTCATTTTCTCCTCGGAATTTTATGTATCTTGAAACCTCAAAAGAAAAAGGAACATATCCTCCTCTATGTTCTCCAACATATTCTCCATTTACCCAAATCTTTGTATCCCAATCAACAGCTCCAAAATGTAGAATAATATCTTGTTCCTTCCATGCATCTGGTATATCAAAAATTCGACGATACCAAATTATCTGATTAGGTTTTAGTTTTCGTTTAACACCAGATAACGCCGATTCGACAGCAAAAGGAACAAGGATCTTTCCTTCATAATTTTCTGGTTTAGAACTAGCTTTTGATAGGATGCTGTAATCCCATAAACCATTAAGATTCAACCAGGTTCCTCTCTTAAATTGTGGTCGAGGATAGTCTGGTATAGGTGATTCTGGATTCACATCATCACACCATTGAGTAGCAAGTACTCCTTGAACTATCTCCCAGGTGTATTTCAACTCGTTTGACATTAAGTAAAAAGTAATATGTATATAGAAAAATTTTGTGGAAATTAAAAGAGAGTTTAGTTAACTTAAAAAATAAATCACTTTATTCTTCTAATTCATATGAAAAATCTAAATTACCTGTAAAAATGTTAACAAATTGATTACTTCGTTTTTCTTCAGGTACTTTTTCACTGTCCATCTCTTCTTTAATCTCTTCTTTTAATTCTTCAAGTTGTTTAATAAAACTAAATATTAGTTCATTTATTTTGAACATATGTTTCCATTTACTAATCTTCAGCTGATTGACATAAATACTAATATCCATAGGTGACAAATTAGTCTTTTTAATAAGCGCTTCTTTATCTTCTTCCTCATCGTAGATTTTCTTATATTCATTTATCTTATTTATAGCTTCATTTATCATAACATTTTGAAGATTGGAAACAAAGTAGAAGTATTTTGCTGTTACTGATATTTCCTCAAGTTTTCCTTCTGAAATTATTCTTTCTACAACATAAGATGCTAAGTCCTTTTCAGAGAATTTATCTAGATCACCTAGATCGCTTGAGATTTTTTCAACTTGTTCATCTAAAGTATGCATATATTCGTCATAAATTTGTTTTACAGCAGGTGACAATTTGTAATACTTCCCCCAACTATCTTCAGATTTTTCACTATCAAACACTATAATACCTTTATCTTTTAGTTTTCTAATATATCTCAGAGTAGTGCTTTCAGGTTTATTGAGCATTACAGCTAGTTTCTTTAGATTAAGTGATTCATACCAATTTAGAGCTGTTACAATCCCATATTCTATTTCATCTGAAACCAAAGTAAAATATTGCTGTTTGATTCTCTCGTATTCTTTGGTTTTACTCATGTTTATTCACAAAGAACAACATATCAAACCACTTAAAAAGTTTTTCCATTATGAAAGAAATTTCAAATTGACAGAAAAGTTTATAAGTCAAAGAATACACAAATATTTCAGAAAGGAATTAATTTCATATTGAAAGAAATTCAAAAATGGAGGAAACAAAAAATGAAAACAAACACAAACACAAACACAAGAAAAATCCAAACTGATAAAGTTGAATACTGGTCTGTTGGAGGACAATTCTGCGTATCAATTGCAAATAAAGTAAGAAAGTAAAGCTGAAAGGAAGCAATAACAATGGTAACAGAAGTAGAAACAACTGATAAAGTAGAAAAAAAACCGAATGCATTAAGTCTCCTCAAGAATAGAGACTTCTCTGCTATTTTTATTGGAGGTTTTATCTCGAATCTTGGAATTTGGTTTACTCAAATAGCAGTCTTATTTTATGCATTAACACTAGTATCACATTTACCTCAAGAAGAAGCAACACAAGAAGTAGCACTATTAACAACTTTTGCATTATTACCAATGTTAATACTAGGTCCTCTTGGAGGAGTAATTGCAGATAAATATGATAGGAAGAAGATTATGATTATTTCTGACTTGCTAGGTGTATGTGTGACAACAAGTCTTGTATTTGCCAATGAAATGTGGCATCTATATTTGCTTCTAACCTTAAGTTCATCGATTAGACAATTCTTCTATCCAGCTAGAACAGCAGCATTACCTATGATGGTCAAGAAAGATCGACTACTTTCTGCTAATGGATTTATACAAACAACAAATCAATTATCAAGGATGCTAGGACCTGTAACAGCGGGATTCGTTATAGCAGCAGCAGGGTATCAAGCTGCATTCATTATCGATGCAGTTTCATATGCCATATCAGCAATTATGATATTGACTATCAGACATAATCTTAAAGCACCTCAACAAGAAGAAAAAGTGAGTGTTAAGAGTGTATTTGTAGGAATGAGAGATGGTGCAAAAATTACATTTACAGACAAAATAATAAAATTTGTAGTAATCAGCTTTGCAATTACAATTTTCGCATTGGGTGCCATAGATCCAGTAGCTGTCCCATATCTAAATTTTGTTTTTGGATTAGGTGAAAAAGATTTAGGAATGATGATGACTTTCTCAGCTTTAAGTGGAGTTATAGCAGCAATTGGATTGTCAATTAAAGGAAAACTAAATAAAAAACTAGCTTTCATGTCTTACGCTATACTTGCATTAGGTATTAGTGTAGCTTTATTGGCACTTGCACCTTTCATGGCAGGACCAGTAGTATGGTTATACATGGGTATGGCTCTAATAGGGTTCACAAATGTAGGATTTAATGTCCCCTTCTCAACCCTTCTTCAAAGAATTGTAAAGAATGAAGATCTTGGTAAAGTTAGTGGTATAATAGACACTTTTATGACAGGAGCCTCGCTCTTAGCTTCAGTTCTAGCAGCAACTCTTGCAAAGTATATTAGCATTAGTCTTTTACTTGGTATAGTCGCTTCTACTATACTCGCATCAGGAATAATCTTCGTAATTGTGACAAGAATAAGGAAAATGGATCAAACTGCTTTAAGAAGAGAAGAAGAAATGATGGCTTTAGAAGACATAAAGGAGAGGAAAATTGAGAAAAATAAAGCAGTTGTTTCTTTTGAAACTGAATCAAAACAAGAATATCCAAATTTGAATCCTTCATTAGAATAACCTCTCTCTTTCTTTTTTTCAGCTTTAACTTTTCAGCTTAAGCTATTCACTTTTCACTTGAAGTATTCTACTTAAAAATTGACTAATTCAAAGATTCCATTTCTCGCTTAAACTTGAGTTTCAGCCTCTTAAACTTGTAATTTTTAAAATTCCTTAATAAAGGTGTGTTTTACTGTAGTTCATCAAACAAGGAGAACTGAAAAAAATGAAAACAATCTCAAAATCAAAGAAAAACCTAAACGAAAAAATTGACTATTGGTCAGTTGGTGGTCACTTCTTCTCATCACTCTCAAATAAGGTGACCAGTAATAGTTCAATTAGAAAATAAAGGTGTAATAATGAAATACGAAGAGGCGGAAACTGAAATTCAAGATGATTTCCAAGCAAAACAGAAGAAATCCAATCCTCTTACTCTGCTGAGGAATTGGAACTTTTCTGCATTATTTATTGGTGGATTTATTAATAATGTTGGATCTTATTTTACTACTGTTGCAATAATTTTCTTAGGTTTAGTATTTACTAGTGGATTACCTGAAAATGAAGCAACAAGAGAAATTGCTCTTATGACAACATTCACTTTGGCACCTATGTTAGTTTTAGGACCAATTGCAGGAGTACTTGCTGATAAATTTGATCGTAAGAAAGTAATGGTAATCGCTGATTTTCTAGGAGCTGGTGCTGCTTTTAGTTTGATATTCGCGACACAAATGTGGCATTTATATTTGTTCGCTCTCTTCAATTCATCTGTTAGACAATTCTTTTATCCTGCTAAAACAGCCAGCATTCCTAGATTGGTAAAACAAGACCAACTACTCACCGCTAACGGTTTCATTCAGACTACCAGTCAGTTATCTAGATTAATTGGACCTTTATTAGCAGGTTTTCTAATTGCCGCTTTTGGATTCGACTTAGCTTTCATTATTGATGGTTGTTCTTATGTGATTTCAGCTGTCTTACTTATTACTATCAGAACAAATCTTAAACCAACAAAAACAGAAGAGAAACTTACACTTCGAAGTGTTGGGACTGGATTAAAAGAAGGCTTTCAGTTAGCATTTACAGACAAGATAATAACCTTCGTAATCATACTATTCTCCTTTACAATACTCATGATAGGAATGGTAGATCCTCTAATTGTGCCTTATATGAATTTCCAATTTGGCGTAGGAGAAGAGGAATTTGGTATGATGATGAGTTTTGCAGCTATTAGTGGATTAATACTTGCAGTAGCTCTATCTATAAAGGGACACATTAAGAAAAAGTTAACTTTTATGACTGTAACAATCTTAATAGCTAGTTTCTGCCTTGCTTTTCTTGGATTAGCTCCCTTTTTACCAGGAGGTGTAGCATGGATTTGGACAGGGATGATCTTAGTTGGTTGTATTAATGTAGGATTTAACCTGCCCTTTGCTACCCTCATTCAAAGAATTATTCCTGATAAAGACTTAGGAAAAATTTCTGGAGTTGTGGATACTGTTATTACAGGTGCATCAGTGACCGCATCAGGTATTGCAGCTGCTTTAGCTGGGGTAATTTCAACCAGTTGGATATTTATTATCTTAACCATAGCTATTGCACTTGGTGGTGTAGTAGGATTAGTAATTATAAAATACATGAATCTTGAAAAGATTGCTCAACTCCGCGAAGAGAAAATGAAAGCAATCAAAGAAAGAGAAGAAGTAGATAAGGAAACTAGAGAGGAAATTATTGATTTTGAGAAACAGGTACAGCTCACCTTAGAAGAACTAAAATCTGAGGAACCTTTAAAGGCACCTCACCCCTCTCTAGATTAATTCCTTTTCTTCTTCTTTATACTACTTTTTAAGAAATGAAGTAAGGTGGTTATTTCTTATACGAACTAAATGAGTAAGAAATAACGCCTTTAGGACAGGTATCTGCACAAGTACCACATAAGATGCATTCTCTATGCTCAATTTTTCCAGCTAGAACCATTTTTTCAACTGGAAGACTCATTGGACATTCTTTATCACATCGATGACATTCAACACATGCATCTTTGTTAACTTTTAACCTAAGGGAAGGTACCTTAAGGAAATTACTCAACCATCGCCCTAGAATCATGAAAGGAGCCATCCAACAGACATGATGACAGAAAGATCTCTTACCAACTGCTAAAGCTAGTACTAAAACTAGTGCAATAACAAAATAATAGATAACATATGATCCATCAAAATTTCCTTCTCGGTCAAATACAGATAATGACATATACCACTTTTCTGTTGTTCCATGGAAGAAATCAACACCGGTTATCCCATTTCCAAAGATAAAAGGATTAATTATTACAAAAGTTATCCAAGGTATCCAAATTATCCATTTAACAAAAAAAGTCTTAGCCTTGACTCTTTTGTTATTTTTCTTGATACTTATAATTGTATCTTGCATTCCTGCCATAGGACAAATCCAAGCACAATATGCTCTACCTAAAAATAGTGACTGTATAAACAATCCTCCAAATACCAGTAAACTCCCTGCTATTACCCCATCTAAACCTCCTTGTATTGGCATATAGGGTGATAAATAATAGAATATAACCGGAAATAGAAGGAATGAAATAAATGCAATTGTTTTACGCAAACCTTGTCTTTTTGGATGTTTTCTAAATGTTTTTAATTCAGTTGTTTTTGCTGATGTTGTTACCATTTTATTCCACCATGGGTATAATTTGTATATTTTATTTTAAAATATTATATATAAAAAGGTTATTATTATAAATTAAAATATTATATATAATAACATATTTATATGAGTTCAGCTTAGGTAAATAAACATAATTAGGTTGAGAAATAATGCCAAGAGTAGCTAAAGAGTCAGTAGATAGGTACGCAATTTTAGGAATGTTAAGTCATGAACCTAAACATGGTTACGATTTAAGAGAAGAGATAACTCAAACTATAGGAATGTTTTGGCCTGAAATAAATTATAGTAAAATATATCCTACTTTGAAGAAACTAGAAAATGAATATCTTGTTGAAATGAAAGAAGTAAAAGATCCAGAAGGAAAAAGACCATCACGAAAGATGTACTATATAACCAAAGGAGGGAAAGAAGCTCTACAAGAGTGGATAGCTGATCCAACAACCTCCACAGATACTAATAATATGTTTACTATACTTCAAGAAACAATGCTCAAGGTTTATTTTGGTGCTGAAATAGGAACAGAGGAAATTATACATGTTCTAGAGGATTTTAAGAAGAAAATTACTCAAAGTGAGAAAATATTAGGTTTTGCTCAGAAGAATTTAGTAGAACATTTAGATATGATGAAAGACCATCACTTTTACTTGTTAACGGTAGAATTAGGCATAGAATTTTCCAAGCTAGTGAAAAAATGGGCTGATAATTCTATGAAAAAACTTGAAGAGTTATAAGGTTCCTTACTTTAGCTTCTTGATGATTCCACAATATCCGCAATTTGGACAGAAACGATGAGTTTTACTATAGCTTCCACCACATCTAGGGCAAAATGAAGCAGTTTCTTCATCTAATTTAACTTGACCTTTATATTTCTGTTTTCCAAAAGTATCAATCTGTGTTATTGGTACATCTACTTCTTCTAAATCTTGTTCAAAATTTAAATCTATATTATTATTTAATTTTCTTGTTTTAAAATAGAATGAAACAACTAGATAGATTATTATTAGGGAGCCAATACTTGCATAAAAAATGAAATCTGTCCAACTAACAGTTTCAGTTATTGGTACAAATACACCTAATATTATTCCTCCAGAAACGATTAACATTGATAGAAAAGATAATTTGAACACTTCAGTTCTAACTTTTTTCTTAACTTCTGAATCTGGAAGCATCAATTTTTCTACTTTAACAGACACTTAAGAATTTTTACTTATCTTAGTTTTTAATTCTAATAATTAGAAAGATTTCTATTTTGATTCTAATAATTAAAAAGACCTCAAAAGAGTTATAAGCCTTCTAAGAGAACTGTTTCTTTGAAGAGGATGAGAAATAAAGTATGTGTACTCTTACTTGTTTTTTGTTTGTTGATTTTACCATCATATGCAATTAAAGCTGAAACTAGCGAGATTCCACAAATTTTCTCACTTTCCATATTAGCTCCAGATTCAAATGAAAAATTAGATTATATAGGAATGCTATTAGAAAACCAATTACCAGAAATAGGGATAGGAGTTAATCATTACTCCATAGCAAGTTGGAATAATATAGCTCCTCGAACTTGGGCATATCCATATAGTGAATATGATTATATCCCGACTTATGCTGAAGGAGGTTATGATATATTAGTTTTTGAAAGAAATTGGGATATAGATTGGGATCCTATTGGTATATACGATACAGGTTTCTGGACTCCAAGAATGATAACTAATTTTTATCAATATTGTAATCCCGTTTATGATAATCTTTTGATTTATTATTTAAGTGAGCTTAACCAAGAAGAGCACAACAATTACGGTAAACAAATGCAAGAGATCCTCTATGAGGATTTATCGAGTATTGCAATAATTTATCCTAGAGCACTTTATGGCTTTAAAGAAGGATTAGTAGGGATTGATGCACAATTATTGAATGTAGGTAGAGAAAGATATGAATAGTGGGATGATCCAGATGACCACATCATCAAATATGCTGTTCCAACCAGATTAGAAGGGAACAATTCATTCATTCAGGAAAGTCCGTTTGATAAGATATGGATGCAAGGAATTTATGGTAGTTTATATCAGAGAGAACAGCAAACAAAATTATGGATTCCACAAATTGCAACAAACATAACCTTTAGCGAAGACAAACGTGATATAACAATAACATTAGATCCTAATGCTAAATTCAGTGATGGAAGTCAAGTTTTAGCTGAGGATGTTGAATATTCGTATGAATTACAACAAACAATATCTGTAATGTCCATTTCCTTTGCATATTACAATAATTGGTTAGGAACTAAAAATTCAGTATCAAGTGTTGGTTCGAATATTGTAACTTTTAATCTAACAGACACAAACGCTTATATCTATGATTTTCTTTCTTGTGGAATAATTGATAAAAGCGCTGTTCAGCCAATTATATCGACGTATGGATATAATATTTTTAATGAAGCACCTTTCACAGGAAACGTGAGTGATGTTTTAGTAAAATCTTGTGGACCGTTTATGCTAGATACATATAATCAGACTGAAGGTACAATAAAATTAACCCCTAATCCTTACTATGGTGATATGTTAAGTTGTTCGTCTCCCTTATTAGATGAATTACAATTTGTATATGTTCCAGGAAAAGATACAGCTCTTTCTGAGTTAATTGTAGGTAGTGTAGATATAATAGACGCATGTTATAATCCATTTTTAACCGACCTTGAACCAGCAGGTATAGAAGGAATTCCTGTAAAAACACCTCAATACATTGAATTAGTCATTAATATGAGACATCCAGTTTTTGGTACTGGAGAATTGACACCTCCTGGAACACCTGAAGCAGCTAAATATGTACGTAAGGCAATAAGTCATATTATACCTCGTACAATACTTGCAAACCAAATTTGTGAAGGATTAGCTGTTCCAGCTGCGTCTCCTTGCCCCGATTTGTCTCCTGTTCATGATGACGTTTTAGAACCTTATACTTACGATATTAAATTAGCTCAGGAATATATGGATTTCAACTGGAAAACTGTAACCTCTCCAACGCCTTCAAACACAAATGGTACAAACACTATAGGAGAACCATGGATTATAGTTGTATCTTTGATGAGTATTTTAGGATTAATTTTTACTCAAAAAAACAGGAAGAATAGATAATGATGAAAAAGAAAAGATTGTTTGGTATGATATCTTTTCTATTTATAGTTTGTTTACCAATTGCATTTTCAGCAACAAATTATGAAGTTCAACAAGCTTTTTCTTTAGCTTTACTATCACCAAATACAAGTTCAACCAGATGCCAATGTATGAACATCATAATGGTTCATACTTAGGAATCATTTTAATCGCGATTTTAGTACTGCTAGGAGTTGCAGTTGTAACTATTATTTTAGCATCAAAATCAATGAAAAAATAAGAGAGAGTACTTAAACAAAAAATAAAATTAAGAATGAAGAAACACTATGGTTTCTTATTCATAAGGTTCAAAATCAGATTTTTCTGCTCCGCACTCTGGACAAACCCAGTCATCTGGTACATCTTCAAAAGCTGTTCCAGGAGCCACTCCAGCGTCTGGATCACCTATCTCTGGATCATATACATATCCACAAAGTGTGCAAATCCATTTACCACTCATTTTTAATCCTCTTTATAGATTTTAGGTATCCTTTTTTTGTAAGCTTTATATGTTTTACTCACTTAGCTATTCTTTCAGTCTACCTTGCTAAATTAGAATCTTACCTGCTTTACTATAACAATAATCAATTCTAATTGTAAAAAATGTGGTTTTACTAACAAAAATAATTATTTTACTCGAAATCAAAATCCTCTAATTCTTCATCTTTAGGTTTGAACTCTTCAATCTGAGGATTGAGGGGTTCTTCTTCAACATCTAGTGTTATTGATTCATCTTCTAAAAGTATATCATTGTCGTTGTCATTGACTATTTCCTCTTCGTCTTCTTCCTCTTCTTCTTTCTCTGAATCTTCTTTATTCTCTTCTTCAGTTTCAGCAATTTTTTCTGGTTCAGGTATAATATCTTCTTCCTCTTCCTCTACTATTTCATCAGCTTTTTCTAGAATTTTTTCGACTTTTTCTTTTATGTCGATTGCTTCTTTTATTTCATGTATTGCTTTCTTCCCAGGAACTGGAATTGACATTTCCTCTATTTTTAACTCTATTTCCTTTTTCCCCTTTTCAGCTTGTTCCAGCTCTTTTTCTTTACGCTCTAATTCGTCTGAATCTAAGACTATTTCTTCGTCCATCTCTTCATATTCACTGATTTCTTCAAGGTCCTCTTCAATAGTTTTGAGTTGACCATCCAATTCAAGAGCGTTATCTGTATTTAAATCAATAACATCATCTGGATTTTCCTCGATTGCTACACTCATATCAGCTAAATCTTCTACCCTAAGAGGAAGTTCATGTTCAAAACCTTCCATCTCCACTTCATCACCTGTTAATGTAACTTCATCTGCTTCTAAAGCTACAGTCTCAGTTTGCGTTAAATCAAAGGTTTCATAGGAGGATTTTGCTATAGGAATACCATATGTTTCGATATAAGCCAATAAAGTAGGATCTTTCCTTTTGAGTAAAGTATCTATTTTTTGAAGCTCCATATCGACTTTCTCGATAATTTGAAGTTCATTTTCAAGTTCTTCCTTCTCAAGCATATCTTCTAGTTCATCTTCTACTCGTTCAAGCATCTCTCCTAATTCTTTCAGACTTCTATCAAGATCTAATTTCTCTGTTTTTGCTCTCTCTTCTAATATACCTTCTTGCAGGAAGTAAACATTAGTAACTCTATCTAGAACTTCATAATGAGTATCACGAGCCCCTAAAGGTTCAATTTTAGGCATAAGTTTTCTCAGCGATTCAACATATTTATTGAATTGATTCTTAAGATTGAAAGTAATCTTTTCAGTTATAGCTATAATGATATAATCTCCAACCATATCAATTAGTAAATCTCGTCCATGTTGGCTAACTTCAGTAAGAATTAAATCTTCTTCTAAAACACTTTGTGAGAAGATATTAATTGCAGCTACTAACATTGGTACCAGAGAAGCTTCATCTTTATATTCATGCTTGGTAGTGAAACGGTATTTCATAACAGCTGTATCAGCTTCTACAATTGCTAAACCATACAGTTTTGATGCAACTAGTTTTGGAGCTTTAACAAACTTGAATCCTTGATATTTCTTTAGTGTTTCAGACATTTTGTCAGTTTGCTGAAAGCCTTTTTCTTCTAATATTTCAGCGAATTTTCCTATTTTCTTATCCTTATCAATCTCGTTTAAGAGATCTTGAGAATCTCGTAAAACCTTTGTATAATTGAATCTTTTAGCTAGATCATTAGCATCGGTGAGAGCTTCAATAGCCTTATCTGTTTTCCCTCCGTGTATAAGTAACAATCCTTTTAGTAATTGAATGTCACACATTAGTTTAGGAATAAACTGCTCTTCTGACAAGTAAGTGAGATTATTAAGATAGCTTAAAACAGCTGAATAGTCGTTTAATTCATTGTTTTCATTGAATCTATCGAGATGCAATCCTGCTAGTTCAAACTGAGCTTTAATAAGAAATTCAACATTATTCATATCAGAAGCAGCTTTATTTGAGATTTGTAAAGCCTCTATTGCTTCATCTATTTTTCCTTGTTTTTTGTATAACATTCCTTCATAATAGTAAATATTAGGTTTAACTCTCAATTCTCCTACTTCATCTAAACGCTGTTTACATATCATTAAAGATGATTCAGCTAGTTCAAAATTTGAACGTTCAATAGCTATCCAAGTGGATAATAAATAAGGTTGTATAAGATTCAAATCATATTCTGATTCTAATTGAAGAGCAACATCCAACATCTCTTTAGCTTCTTCATAATTCTCAAGTAATAAGCTAAGTTCTGCAATGTTGGTAGCACTTACAGCTTTTGCCCTGGGATTTTTCGATACTAGTTGATGAATTTGTCTTAACAATCTAATAGAACGTTCATAATCTCCTCTAGCAATCTCAAGTTTTGCAGAATTGTTTAGAAGGCTTGCTCTATCAGCTGCAAGTCCTGTTTCTTCTGTTGGGATAATTGCAGCATTCAACATCTTCTGTGCTTTTTTAAACTCACCTTTGTTAATGAAAACGTTAGTAATAAGATTTAGAGCTACAGATTGGAAGTAGGGATCATTTTGTTGTACTGCACTTTGCAAAACATTCCTTGCTAGATCTTCTACTTTACTAAAGTTATTTACTAATAAGAAAGCTTGCGCAGCTAAAGTGTAAATGAGAAAAGTGTATAGTTGTCCCTCAAAAATATCTGGATATAATTCAGCATGGCTTTCAATTTCTTCAACTGTTGTAAGTGCCATAGGATAGTTTTGCTCACCATAAAGGAGTAAAAACTCCAATCCACCTGTTATAAACATATGTAATGGAGAATTTAGAGAATCATCATATTTTTGCTGAAATTGAAGTTTTAGACTTACTATTTTATTTGTTTGATTTAGTCTTGAAAATGCGTATGCTCTATATAAAAAGAATTCTGGTTTTGTGAGATTTTCCGTAAGATCTAATACAGATTTAAAATCTCGTGTACATATAGCAATATCAACTACTAAATCTCTAACTTCAGTACTTACTTCATTATTTAAAGCAAAATTAACACATTTTTTTGTAAAGGCATTTAAAGGTTTTTTATTTGTGTCTGAAATAGAATCTATTATTGTTTGTATAGGTTCTTCTTCAAAAGCTTTTGAATGTCGTTTACTGAAAGGACTGTACATCTAGATACCTCTTATACCCTAATGTAGATTAGTCTATGAACTTATATACCAATGTAAGACTAGCGAATTCTAATATTTATGTATTAAAAAAGAATATTTAAACATTCATTTAGCAACGGTACTTTTTAAATTAAAAAATCAATAATTCATACTTTCTGGGAGAGGAGTTTCAACAGTTTTTCCATTTCTTTTTTTATGAAGAAATTTTTGCATTATTATTGGAATCATAATGGCTATAGGATAAGCTAATGTGACAACAGGGAAAGTCCAAGGTAGAATTTTTCCTGCTGCATCGTAAATAACTCCACCTATTGTTGTTCCTAGAGCACGTGTAAGTCTTCTCCCTGCTGAAACAAATCCCGTTGAAGAACCTCTATATTTTGGAGGAAGCCAACTATAAAAGAAAGAGTTCCATGCAGGTCTCGACATATTAGCTGAAGAGCTTCTAAGAACAAAGAAGGTAGAACCTAAAATCAGACCTGGACTTAAAGCTAGTCCTAATGCTAATGCTGGAACTGCGAAATGCAATATTGCTAGTATCTTCTCATTTCCAATCTTTTTACTCAGAGGTACAATAGCTAAACTACCAAATGCTATACCAGCGTTGGAAAGTGCGAGTATTATAGCCCATTCCATATCACTCGCTCCAAGATCTTCTATCATATATTTACGTATAAAAGGGATAGCTACTCCAGACGTAAAACCGATTATTGATTCACAGAAAAAGAATGCTACAAGTTGAAAACCTATAGGTTTTTTACTCTCATTTTCATAATTTTTCCAATCCTCTCCTTTGGAAAGATTACCAGCTTCTTCTTTAGAAGTATCAGGAACAGGAAATCTGAATGTTAAGAACATAGTAACAATCAAAAAAATAGCAATAAACAGTATTATATTCATATAAGGGGACTTGTCTGCAATTAAATTAAAATAACCAATATTTGATCCATTCAGATAAACAAATTTAGCATAATGTGTTCTAAAATTATCATAGATAGTCAAATAAAATCAACCTAATAGATGTGGTATGA
>CAZJUB010000016.1:42204-44648 GCA_964549075.1 uncultured archaeon
CTATCACTCCTGCTAAATTCCAGAAGAAATGCATGAAACTGAAAAATCTCGTTTTTTCTTCTTTTGTTGAAGTTATATCTGCAAGAAGTGTTGTAAGTGAAATTTGAGTTAATGATCTTGAGACACCAAATAATGAATAAGCTGTGATCATCCAAGCTTTTAAATCAGTGAAACTAGTAGCATAAAACAGAAACATTGACAATCCTGCAGCTCCTAAGCCAGCAATCATTGTGTATTTTCGTTTTTTTACGTCAGTTATGTAACCTAATCCTATAATTAATCCTGACGCTAAATAGCCAGATACAGCAAAAATCAGGCCATAATAAAAATCACTCCAATTAAGGAATATAATGAACAGAGGTACAAAATATTGGGTTAAACGATTACTTAATCCTATTAATGTTCTATAGAATATAATCGAATAAGCCTTGTTATTTTTACCTCGGTTAGACATAGATAGAGCAAAACTACTTATCCGTTTAAAAAATATTCTGAAAGTTGTAGTTATTCGTTTTCAAGTTTGTTTATTAAATCAACAAGAGGTTGGCTATGAGCAGCAATATTAGTTTCAAGGTCAAAATATTTGGAGTTTTTGACTATTTTATGAATGTTTATAGTAATATCTGCTGCATGAGCTTTGTCTTTTTCAGCACCAATAAAGATACAATTACCTTTAACCTTAGCTAACTGCTCTTCACTAATCTTGAACTTCTTTTGTGTGAGCATAGTTTTTTTAACACGTTTTACATTATAAGCATCAAAATATCCAAAATACTTCTTTGCTTGTTCTTTTTGGCTTCTGTCTAAATAAATATATTTGAGTATAAATTTAGCTACTGGTCTTACAAATAGATACCACAGAGGACGATTCATTATATAAACAAAAGGCCAAGTATAACTTGGAACTTCAATCCTCAGTACAGGTCCTACCATATAAACCGTTCTAGGTTTCAAAATCCCCATGCTCATTGCTAATAATGTGAATCCTGCTCCATAACTTGAAGCAATCATTAAATAATCTTCTAACATTAGATAATCAACAATTTCAGCTATATCTCGTGCAAATCTTTCAGGGGAAAAATCTGGTCTTTTTCCTAATTGAGCAGTGTGTTTTTCTCTGGTTTCTATCACATATATTCTATAATCTTTCATCATCGCGAGAAGCAATTTATCCCAAGCACTGGGTAAGCTACCAAAACCTGGTAAAAGTACTAAAGTATCTTTTATTTCACCTTCTGGTTCGTAATAATGCACTCTCAAAAGATCTTTTCCAGTATCTCCCACTTGGACATAGAGTTGAGTTGCAAAAGGCTCAAATTCGGAGCTCATAAATGTTTTTTTTATTTGTTATTTTTAAATTTATACCTAAAATTGAAAAATCAAGGTTGACAAATTCATACAATAATTAATAAGCTTGAAAAACAAAGTGAGTTGAATTTAATGAACATAGAACAAGCAATTGAATTTTTTGCTGATACTTCTAAAACTGTTGAAGACTTTTACAAAACAGGATTATGTAGTTATTGTGGAGCATGTATTCTTGTTTGTCCTAAAAAAGCTATTAGTTATAAAGAAATGGAAATCACAGTGAATGAGGATTGCATTTACTGTGGAAAATGTCTTCAGATTTGCTCACAAAATCAGAAACTACGCTATGTCACTAAAATGAGTGAAAAAGCAGATAATTTTTTCATAAGCGAATATCTACCAAGATTAAGAGATATCCCTTTTGGTAAATTTGAAGGGTTTTATATCACTAAATCATCCAAAGAAACTGTTTTGAAAGAATCAATGGTTGGAGGTACAACTTTGTCTTTAATTTTATATGCTCTTAACAGCTCACAAATTGATGCTGCGTTGATTACAGATTTTGATTCGAACGGATTTCCTACAGGTAAGATGGTAAAATCTGAAGAAGAACTTTTAATTTCAGGAGGAAGTAAATACCTTCCTTCTATGTCCTTAAGTAGGTTATCTAAGATAATTGAAGATACAAACATTCAATCGTTAGCAATTACGTCTTTACCATGCCAAGCTTATGCAATAAGGAAGTTTGGAACAGATCCAAAAACAGCAGTTTTAAATTCAAAGATTAAACTAGTTTTAACTTTGTTCTGTGGTAGCGGACTACCTACAAAAAATGATTTGAAAGAATATCTAAAAAAGAATAAGGTGAAATAAGAACTTTCAAATCTTCAGGTTACAAAGTAGAAATTTGGGAGAATCAATCCTCAAGAACAACAAAGATACATTTTCAGTACTCCATCACATAAGGAGTACTATTTTTCATCTAGAAAAATTCTTGGAATGAAAACAAAAGACAATTGTAGGTTGTTATGTCCTGATTATACTGGATATTTCTCTGATATATCAATAGGAGCGGCAGGAGTAACAACAAACTTAACTATAACAAGAACCAAATTTGGTGAAAAGTTATTTCAAGA
>CAZJUB010000017.1:0-33681 GCA_964549075.1 uncultured archaeon
CCTCTTGGACTAGTAAGATCTTGAATAGCCCACCCACTAAAAGCCCGTGGATCATGAAATGGTGCTTCCAAACCAGCAACTTGAGGTGCTAATGATGTATAAAGGTATTTTTCTGCTAAAACTTTACTACCTTCAGCTAGTAAACTTCCTATCCCTTTTCTTTCAACTATCATATCTAATAAAGGTATTAAGATGTTTTCATTACCAAATTGTAAATCCAAATCATTAGGTAAAGCTTCAGAAGAGATAGCATTTTTCGATACTAGATCAAGAAGAACTCCAATAGTTGTTCCTGCAGATATTGTATCGATACCATAATCGTTAGCTTTGAAATTTGCATATGAGATAGCTTTTAGATTACCTATTTTCAAATTAGTTCCGAAAGCTCCGAGTGTCTCATATTCAGGACCTTTTGTACGAGGAAGTTTATATTTACCTTCAGGAATCTCAATAATTCTCCCACATCCAATTGGGCAACGATAACATGCATATCTTCCTACTAAAATAGTCTCCTTCATTGTTGCCCCTGAAAGATTATAAGCTTCATCAAAAGCTGATTCTGACCAATTGCGTATTGGTAAATCACCATACATATCAACTGCTACATCTAGATATCCTGAAGTACCTAAATCGCTTGCTAATTCTACAAAGAAATCTTCTTTGATACTTTCATAAGCTTCTCTTGATTTCTTTTTAAATTCAGATGGTAAAAGAAATTCTTTATTCGATCCTTTCACTGCAATTGCTTTGAGTTTTTTAGATCCCATAACAGCTCCTAAACCTGTTCTTCCTGCAGCTCTACCTTCGTCATTTATAATAGCTGCATATTTTACTAAATTCTCTCCCGCTTGTCCAATGCATGCAATTTTGAATTTATTATCATTCAATTCTTTGATTATCTTTTTGTGAGTTTCATATGTTCCTTTCCCCCATAGCTTAGAAGCATCTCTAAATTCAATCTTATCATCTTCAATTAAGAGATAGACAGGAATTTCAGAAATTCCTTCAATAATTATACTGTCATAACCTGCAAATTTCATTTCTGGACCAAATTTTCCTCCCGAATTTGCTTCCCCCCAGAATCCTGTTAATGGAGATCTGGAACATACAGTGAACCTGCCTGTACAAGAAGTAGGTAAACCTGTAAGTGGTCCTGTCATAAAAATAAGGATATTCTCGGGAGATAGAGCATCAACCTTTTTTGTATTAAGGAATTTAAAGTAGTAATATGCACCTAAACCGCTTCCACCAACGAATTTCTTTGCAGCCTCTAAATCTAAAGATTCAGTGGAGAAAGTGTGATTAGAAAGATTGACTTTTAAAACATTATTTCGATACCCACCTCTAACAAAACCTGTTATAGCATAAAATAAATTTTCAATTGATTCATTGTTGAGCTCCCTTGGATTAATAAGTGAACCAGTATCGTTTAAAGCAAAATCTCGAAGAAGTTCCATGTTTTCTTCTAGTTGTTCAGAAGTTACACCAAATTCCTTGAGAGTAGTTTTAAGACCTATCTCAGCTATCAAATTCTCGACTTTTTCGATTAGTTCCTCTGCTCCTTCTCTTGAATTACTGAACTCAATACCTATTGCATGTGCAATCTCTGAGTAATGTTGGACTGTTCTCTCTTCTTCTAGATTGTATTTCATCATATGTGGCAATACTACTGCTATGATTTCCCCATGTGGTATTTTGAAAATAGCACCAGCTGAATGAGCTAAAGCATGCGTTCCACCAATTTGACTATTTCCAATTGCTATTCCTGACATTGTTGCTGCATTGTGCATTTTTTCTCTATTTTCTAATACATTTCCTTGCTTTACAGCTTTGGGAAGATATTCAAAAACTAGTTTTATAGCTTGTAATGCCATAGCATCTGCAAAATCATTTTTCCAATCAACAGTATAAGCTTCTATGGCATGAGCTAAAACATCCATTCCAGTTGAAGCAGTAAGTTTAGGAGGAAGTTTGAGTGTTAAAGAAGGATCAACTATATCTATATCAGGAATCAAATCTCGATGTCCTACACTTAGTTTTTGTTTAGTTTCTGGATCGGTTATAACTATAGCCCAATTTGCATCTGAACCTGTTCCACTTGTAGTAGGAATTGTTATCAATCGAGCTTTCTTTCTTAAAGGTAAAGGATCTTCAGGAAAAACGCTATCGATACTCATATCTGGATTTTCATAAAAAACCCATATTGATTTTGCACAATCAATTGTTGAACCTCCTCCTATCGCTACAATCCAATCCACTTGCTCTCTTTCTGCAATCTTCGCACCTTCTTTTGCCATTGGAATTGAAGGTTCATAATCAACTTGATCAAAAATTGTGATTTTGAAACCATTATCTTCTAAAAGACTAATTGCTTTCTGAGGGATACCTAAATCTAGAAGAACCTTGTCAGTAACAATAAGTGCACTCTTCCCTTTTATTTCCTTTAATTCTTCAAGAGAGTCTTCCCCAAAGACAATCTTACGTGGAGCGTAGTAGAACCACATAATAATCTTATAAAAAACAGTTAAATAAAAAGATTATAGGAACTCTGTAGGAACTTTTTGAGCTGAATTAACTAGTTCTTTTGCAGCTTTAGTCGCTCTCATAACTTTAGCCTTATCCCCAACAAGCTTAAACTTTTTGGTAAGAATGCCTTTAATAGGATCTAATTCACCGTTGATAACTTTTAACCAATTGGAGTATGTTCCTCTATATTCAAACTCTGTTTTTGGACGATGTTGTCCTTCCTCATAATAATCTACAGCTCGACAATCGCCATGCCACAAATCGAGATAGAATGTGTGTTCTTTCTCAAGTTTTTCATCTGGTTCTATAATAAACAAAAAGTCCCCTTCCCACCATTTCGCAGCTTCTTTATAATCTGGGGAATCGTTAATTACATCTTTATATTTCTCTATCCATTCTTTACTTGGGAATTGTGCATTCATGATAAACACCGTTCATTTAGATTCGGTTTTCATTTTAGGTTCTTTTTAAATGTTTATTTCATGATGATGAAATAATCTTCTTTCCTAATGAAATTAGATATCTTGATAAGTGATGAATGCTATAATATTATAGGTGGTTCTTTGACACAACTTTTGGGTATTTGTAGCGAAGATGAATTGGAAATAGATTTCGCATTTAAAGGTTCAGCATGTTTAGGAGAGAAAAATCCAGATGGTTGGGGGTATGCATATGCTAAGCAAGATTATTGGATGATTGATAAAGAACCGTTTAAAGAAGGTCAATTTGATAAAAAAGAGTTTTCTTTACGTTTCCCTGCTAATTTCTTTAGTAATTTACTAATTTCTCATATTAGATTCGAATCACAAGGTAAAAGAACCTTAGAGAATACACATCCTTTCACACATGACCTATTTGATAAAAAGTGGGTTTTTGCTCATTCAGGCTATGTACAAATTTATAGACATGTTTTAGAGAGTTCAGATTACCCTATTCCAATAGGTGAAACTGATTCAGAAGAAGTTTTCTGTTCAATGTTGGGAGAAATAAAATCTTTAGGACGAATGGCTGCAGAAAAGGAAATTGCTAAACGAATTGAAAAGACAGCTAAAGAATTATCAAAACAAGGTGGTCTAAATTTTGTACTTTGTGACCAGGAAATACTTTATGCTTATTATTCAGGATATAGAACTCTATATTATACAGAAATTCGCCCCCCTCATGAAACTAACATAATAGGGGAAGATAACCAACTTTGGTTTACTCTTTTTGCTAAAGATCTTGATGTTCAAATTAGTATTGTTGCTTCCGAACCTTTAATTAAAGATGCTCGATGGAAAGAACTAGATCTCAATACTCTTTATACTTTTAAGAATGGAAAAAGAATTAAATTTGTGCTTTGAAATTTGTCAAATCTCTAAAACAATTATCTTCTTAGATTGTTTTAGATTTTTGTGCTTATATTTACATAAAACTCGAAATATTTCTATAAACTCTTCAAATTAATTAAAGGGAACTTTTTTAATAAAGTAGCCCTCCTACTCATGAAAACTAAAATAACTTTAGAAGTGAATCACATTGAATAAAGGAACAGCTTTACGAGATCGAGATAAAACAAGAAAGGTTATCGACATAATTTTAATTGTATTTTTTATTTTCAACTTTATATTTATTACCTACATGTTTGATATTGAACAAGTTGTAGTTTTAGATCATAGTACTTATGGTACACCTGCTTTTACTTACCCAATTTGGCCACCAAAATTTATTGTAGACCTTAATCACTGGGTAGGTGCGAATTTCGACCCCGCTCTTTTAGCAAGACCTACTTGGTGGCGTGCAACAATTTGGATTGATATAATACTATTCGGTCCTTTTTACGCTGCAGCTGCATATGCTTTTATTCGAGGAAAAAATTGGATAAGAATTCCATCTATTATTTGGTCATCTATAATGCTAACAAATGTTACAATAATTTTGTTTGTAGAATTCACAGACTATTTAACTGATCAATGGTACGTGGTTGTTCTTTCAAATCTCTTGTGGATACTTATACCTGTTCTCACACTTGTTAGAATGATATTATATCCAGAGACGTTTTTAGGGGAACGTTTAAAGCGGAATAAGACAAAATCGTAAACTCTGATTAATTAAACCTCATGATACTGAAATTTCCTTTCTTTCTCTTCTTGACCTCGTTTTTAGGTGATGCTTATCTTGGAATTCTTTATATAAAAGTTATATCTGGAATTGGTCATGAAATTAAAATTGGTAACAGATGCCTCTGCTCTTTTACCTCTAGACTTCATGACAAAAGAGGAGATAGGTTTCCTCGAGTCTTTGTTGATTATTGACGGTAAGGATTATCGTGAATTAACTGATCTGAAATTTGATGATTTTGTGAAAGGTTTACATAATTTCGATCCTTATCCAACATCCAGTCAAGTAAAACCCGAAGATGCTGTAAAAGTCTTTCAACAAGCTATAGATGATGGTTATGATGAGCTTTTATACCTCGGATTAACTCCTAAAGTTTCTAGTCAAATGAATGTAGCAAGGTTAGCAGCAAAGACTTTCAAGGATAAAATCAAGATTCATATTTATCCAACAGAAACAACCTGTGGATCTCAAGGAGCTCTGACTTATAGCGCTTGGAAATTATTGAAACAAGGCAAAACAACAGATGAAATTATTGCTTATCTTGATAGTATCAAACAAAAAATCTATACCATTGGTGTTACTGTGGACATTAAAACTCTATTTAGAACAGGAAAAGTGAAACGAGGATCTATAAAAGGTATTTTAGTGTCACTCCTCAAAATGAAACCAATAGCACATATTACACTAGAAGATGCTTTTGTTGGGTATGGTGCTGCTTTGAGTTATAAAAGTGCATTGAAGAAAATGGTCGCTGAAATTGAGCGCAGAACAGATCCTGAACAAGAATATGATCTCTTCATGACTGATGCGTTAAATAGAGAATTTGCTAAGAAGTATGCAGAAGCAATTAAAAAAGTTATGAAGATAAAGGAAGTACACTATTGGAATATGTCTCCAGTCATGGCTCTATCTGCTGGTAAAAATGCTGTGACAGCAACAATTGCACCTGTAGTAAAAAAATAAAAAGAAAAACTATTGTGTAAATAAAAAAGAAAAGATAATTAATGATTATTCATTAATTTCTCAAATTTTGTTTCCTTAGGTTCAAAACCTTTGAGTTCTAGTTGTGCGATTTTACGTATCTCACCTAACATTCCAACTACACTTAGAATAGAGAACACTATAACTAGTGCATAGATGATTGTATATACATCCGCTGTTGGGAATAAATAGATGAATCCTTTTCTAATAATATATTCATTAAAGTGTAATTGCAACAAAAGCGCTAGATTAAAGCACATGGGTATTATTCCTAAACTTAAGAATAATTGTTGTAACCTTACATGCTTACCTATTAGAGCTTGTGAGAATCTAATAACTCCTGAAACAATCATTACTAATCCTACATACTTTAACCAACCAGGTAGAGCAGGCATGTGTTCTGCAAGGAAGTTAATGTCTCCGAAAGGATATAATCCTAAAACTCCTCCCATTACGAATCCCATTATTCCTTCAAATAAATAACTTCCAGTAGATGGAATAACTGATCTAGTTCTAGGGGTTCTTTTTCTCTTTTCTCTAGTCTTTTCCTTCTTCTTATCTTGAACCTCAGTAAGTTTCTTGAAATCTTCTGGTAGAAAACCATGATATGATAATTGTACGAAAACTAGTGTTATGCCTACAATTGCGTATGCAAAACCAGCAAAGGTCCCTTCAAATGCTTGTCCTACTATAGAACCTACGACAGCACCTGGCTGAGCTAACTTAATTCCCATTGTAAGCATATTGACAAATAATATGAATACGCAAGCAAAAATTAAACTTTTGTAGTATGGAGGCCACAATTCTTCAGTAATGTAGAACTTTGGAGTACCTCTTGTTCTAAATTCTTTAGCTATTTGTCTAGGAGTACCCATTGATTTGATAGCTTCTCTCACATGGACAATGTCTGGTTCTTTGCCTTCAGCAAGTTCTGTTGCTTTGTCCCATATATGGTCTTCCAACTCATCTAGAAAATCTTTCAGTTCTGTTACTTGAGTTTTTAACCATATAGGTAATTTCTTCTTTACTTCTTCCTTGAATGCTTCTATTAATTCTTTTGATTCATTTTGATTACTCATTTCTTTCACCTTATTTTGCTAATCCTTCAATATTCAATCCACAAATATTGCAAAAACGAATATCTTCGCTCTGAGGAATTTTATTTGCACAGTTTGGACAATAAACATATTTTTTCTCGGGAAGTTTTATTTCAATCTCCATAAGAGGTGCAATTGCTTCTAAAAGTTTAGAGAAGAATCCCATCATGTGATGGTATAATTTATTCCCTTCTTCTGTAAGTTTATAGTATTTTCGAGGACGACCACTTGATTCTTTCTTCTCAGATATAAGAAGACCATCTCTCTCAAGTTTACGGAGAATAGGATATAATGTACCTTCTTCTATTACAAGAGTCCTCTGAGTCTCTTGTTCAAGTTCTTTGAGTAATTGATAACCGTAAACTCCTTCCTGTGGATGTCGTTGAATTATTGCTAAAGCAGATATTGTAGAAATTCCCCTTAGTAATTCTGATTCAAAGCTCTCCACATAAGATCGAAATCTTTCTGATTCTATCAGAGCTTCAGGTCGATATGTTTTGATGTTTCTGAACATTTTTACACCTTTTTGTTTTGTTGTAGTATTCGTGGCTTACTAATCCGACTATACTATACCACATATAGTATTGGGCATTTAAAAATCTTTCTAAATGAACCTAGATTGAAAATAATCTGAAGCAAAAAATTTCAGTTTGAAAGCAAAGTATAAATGGCTATTAGATAATCTTGGAAAAATGAATGACCCTGATATGTCTGATGAGTATAGCCAACTAATTGAGAAAGGTGATGCTCTTTATGAAAAAGAAAAGTATGCAGAAGCAATAGCAGTCTATCAGAAGGCTAAAAAACTTAATCGCCAAGAATCTGAAGCTTATCTCGCTCTTGCTGATGCTTATCTTGAATTAAAAAAGTTTGATGAAACAATAGACCAATGTAAGGATTTATTGAAAATCAGTCCTAATAACAGCGAGGCACTTCACATCATCGGTAATGTGTTCTTTGAGAGAGAAGAATATGAAGAAGCTTTAACCTATTTCCAGAAAGCTTTGGAATTTGCCCCAGAGAGTCTTGATACGATGTACAATATTGGAATGATTTACAAAAATCAGAAGAAAAACGAACAAGCTCTTGAATATTTTCAAAAAGGAGAGGAGATAGACGGTGAAGATGTAGAATTTTTAGTTATGATTTGTGATATTTTAGAGGAATTAGGAAGAATATCAGAAGCAATAGAATATTACTATAAGATTGTAGAAATTCAACCTGATGCTTTCTCTATTTGGATAAGATTAGCAGAACTACATTATGACAAAGATGAATATAGAGAAGCTAAAATTTGTCTTGATGAGGTTCTAAGAATTGATCCTGCAGATTATTTGAGTTTGAATAACATGGGAGTAATCTTGTTAAAGCTTGATCAAATAGATGAAGCTATAAAATACATCAGAAAATCAATTGAAATATTTCCTGAGTTGGGAAATACTTGGCATAGTTTAGCAGATGCTTATGCTCAAAAAGGAGAACTTCAAGAAGCTCTTGAATATTATGAAAAAGCTGTAGAATTAGATCCAAGTGATAAAGAATTAAAAGAAAGCCTTGAAGCAATAAGAGAAGAACTTGGAATAAACTAATTAAGGATAACACATATTCCAAGTTGGATTGAAGCTATGGATCATTTCCATCATTTCATTATAACCTTCAGTAGAGAAGAACTGTTGAGGACAAGTTTGCTGATTATTTACACTCACATCGAAATGTATGTGAGCACCTTCTTCAATATATAGAAATCTAGCTATCTCTTGACCTATTTCAACCCACTCTCCTTCTTGAACATTAATCATTGTTAATTGTTTATCTTTGTCTGAAGATAGTTCTGTCCATGGTTCAAAATTATAGCCTAAAGTTATATCTTTGTTAAATCTTATTTGAATACTAATATGGAACCTATTCTCTACCCCTTCTCCGTTATCTCTCCACTGAATTCTCTCTACCAAGCCTGGTGATGCTGCAATTACTTTTGAATTATTTAATAAAAAGAAATCAAGCCCATTATGTTCAAATCCCCAAGGACAACTGTCAGATTCACTGTAACCTTCGTTGAAAGCATAGATATCAGAACGATTCTCATACAATACATTCATGTAATCCAAGGTATCTGAGGGGTATCTATCTCCAGGATTGAAGAAAAGATCATTCCAAAAGAAGTATAGTGCTGCTCCTCCAAAGCTAGCTAAGATAATAAGTACAATAATTAATAAAATCCAGATTTTTTTCATAATTCATATTTCCTAAATTACTTTTAACTTTTATTACAACAAGTTAAGCTAGTTATAAAGCTTAATTTAGTTTGTCAATTTTTTAATTTTTATAAATCCAAATTAATTTTGTAAAAAGTGAAGTTTTATAACAAATCTCTCGGGGATGTACACTTAAATTTTTGGTGAATTATATGGCACTCGAATTTTTCAAAGAAACATGGAAAAATAAGGATTTGTCTATTTTTATCGTTCTTGTCAGATTTATAGTCGGAATAGAATGGTTTATGGCAGGTTTAGAAAAAATTATTTCAGGAGATTTTGTTACAAATATTTCTGGGACACTTTATTATTTTGCTAATGGTCCTAACCCACCAATCACCTTTAATCCTAACACCTGGTACGTGAATTTGATCAACAATGTATTTGTACCAAATTCAACAGCTTTTGGTTATCTTGTAATGATTGGTGAATTTGCTTTAGGAATAGTATTGATACTAGGAATATTAGTAAATCTTAGTTCAATTATTAGTATATTTATGAGCCTGAATTTCTTATTTGCAGCAGGATGGTTAAGTGAATCGACAATGTCAGTGAATTGGATTTTGGCTGTTATTGCATTTATAATACTTCTAAGTCCAGGAGCAAAGACATTAAGTGTTGACAAATTGATAGCGAATAGATATCCTAAACTTCAGAGATTCCTTATCGACTGGTTTGGATTCCAGAAATTAATGGAAAAATAATATTGTAGGTTTTTCCTACTTTTTTTTCTTATATTTCAAAAATTACTGAATCTCTTTTTCATACATCGAAGAAGCATTTAATTTCTTGAAACCCATGTTCTTATATTCTTCAAGTTTCGATACCATTCCACCAAATAGTACTGCTCTTATGTCTTCAATACCTTTCTCTCTACATACTTCTACTGCTTTAGCAATTAACTGATGTCTATATTTTTCTTCTAAAGCATAAATATAACCTACATAAAGTTCAGTTAAATCAGAATTTTTCGCAATATAAGTTCGTGCAACTATTTTTTCTTCATCTCTGATGACATAGTGACCAATAATCTCTTCAGAATTTTCAATAACCTCAAAATTGTTTTTTGCTTGTTCTTCAGTCATCCCTAATTCAGCTATAAAAATTTGAATAAGTTCGTCTAAGTCCCTTTCCTTGTTGTATTCTAAAACATCAGTTGTTTTTTCTGTAATTGTTAATTCATCTGCTTTTACTCCTACCATGTATGCAGTGTCACGAATTAACTTGAAACCGAGTTTTTTGGCTATTTCTCTATGTTTACCCCAAGTGTCATTTGCAAATGTTCTGATTACATTAGCACCTTTAGATTTGAGTGTATTAAGTGCCTTTGTAACAAGTAATTCTGTCACTTTTTCATGCCCTTTTAGTACTAAAGGTGGACTCAAATTGCCGATTGTTTTATCATCTACTTTTTCAGGAAGAATTGCAGATGTTATGAAACCAATCATCTCGTCTCCTTTAAAACAATACAATCTCGTTTCGGGATCGAAATTGGCTTGTGAATATACTTCCTTCAACCTTTCAACATTTGTTTGACCAAAAAGCTGCCACTCTTTACTAGCTTCATTACCAATTCGTACTTGATTTTCAATATAACCTTCTTGATAATGTTTAATCTCGTAATTTGTCATGGTATTCGTGAAGTAAAGACCATTATAAATATTGAGTGGTTAATCAATAATTTTAGTAAGAGCAAACAATTATATATCTATAATATTGCAGATAATTATCCTGTCTGGGTGGTATAATGAGTAAGAAAGATGAATTCTTCAAAAAGCAGATTGAGTTGGAAAATGAAATTATTGCAACTGCAGAGAAATCCGTTTCTCAACTAAAGAATCTTTTAGTTAAAGAAATGATTTTATCAATAGCACTTGATTCAAAGAAACATGCCAATATGCTAAGTGCTCTACTAGCAATTCAATCTTCGACGCAACCTTTTATCCCTGAAAAAATAAGTAAAGAGTTAGAGGAGAATATACTCAAACATATTGCTTTAGAACAAAGAGCAATTCGTGAATATAAAGCACTTTTAGAAGAAGTAGAAAATGAACAAGAGAAATTAATTATTCAAGCTATCTATCACGACGAGTTAAGACATCATTCTCTCTTAAAGAAAATATATTCAACAATTATAGAAAGAGAAACTCTAGATGAAGGCGAAGTATGGGAATTCGTTAAAGATGATTTTATCCCTCAGTACTAATTCTCAGTCACATCATCTTTTTTAATATGTTCAATCTTTACAAAGTGATAATATGAAAGTTACTAAGGTAGGGTTGAGAGGATTGGTTTTTAGTTTTGAAGATCCATACCTCATCAATATTTATGCTATTATAGGAGATGAGCATCTCTTTATCTGTGACACAGGTTTTGGGTCAGATACTGTTGATGAAATTTTATCCTATCTTAAAGAACAAAGCCTTCTCTCAAAACCTATAATTGTTTTCAATTCACATGCTGATTATGATCATGTGTGGGGGAATCATAAATTCAAAAACTCTACGATTATAGCTCATGAATTATCTCCAAGCATATTCGAAAAAGAAGGAAAAGATATGCTGGAACTCAACTCCTCTCATAAAAGAGGAGAAGTCATTTTAACTCCTCCTAATAAATTGTTCAAGGAGAAATTAGTCTTTCAAGAGGAAGATATAGAGTTTTATCATACTCCAGGTCATACTCTGGAATCTTCTTCTTGTTATGATCGAAGAGATAAAATCCTTTTCGTAGGTGATAATATAGAAAATCCTTTTCCATACATAAATTTCCCAAATTTAGAGGAATATAAAACCACATTAGAGGAGTATTTAACTCGAAATGTAACAGTGCTTCTTTCTGGTCATGATAAAATAATGTATGATACAAATTTAATTAAAGAAAATCTAGACTATCTGAAACAGTTAGAAAATGGTACAGTCGATCGGAGTGATTTTACCAAGAAACACAGAAGGATACATTTTCTTAATGTCACTAGTTTGGGAGAAATGATGAAAAAAACAAATGAGATTGAAAAAGCGAAGACATATTACAAAGAAGCATTAAAAATTCTAAATGAATTAGAACCAACACAAGAAATAGAAGAAAAGATAGTGGAAATATCTAATATTCTTAACGAATTGAAGTAATTAGAGTAAATGGGTCACACTTAAAAACAACTTAATTTATATAATATTAAAGGCTAATAAGTGGTTAAAATGAAAATTGAAGAACTTAAACCAGATTCTAGTTTTGATGAATTAAAAGTAAGAATCTTATCAAAACAAGGTCCTAGAGAGGTGAATCTAAGAAATGGCAGAACAACTCACGTCTGGGATATTCTAGTAGTTGACGAAAGTGGTACTACAACATTAACTCTTTGGGGAGCTACAGCAGCCGATAATTACAAAGTAGGGCAAGTTGTAACTATAAATGATGGTTGGTGTAAAATGTTCAGAGATACAAAACAAATATCTTTAGGTCGTGGTGGAAAGATTTTTCCTGCAGATGATGATCCGAACATCCCAACTAAACCTCCAGAATAATTTTTAAATTGCTTATTCACAAACAATTATATTTCAAATTTCTTTTTGTTTTCAACTATTACACGATGTGAATAAATGAGTCAGATAATCATTAAGAGTCCAAATCCAGATGTAATATGGAGTTCCTGGAAGCAAATGGCTGCAAGAAATAGCAAATTAGATAAACATTATAAAACTAAAGGAGCGGTATTCTCGTTAGACAACATTGCTGCTGCTGAATATGTCAAAGCTGTAAATAAAGAAGCTATTATTTTCTACGAAGAAATTTATGAAGCAACATCTTCAACAGCTAAGAAGATGATCAAACAAGGTAATCTGAAATCTCTTCAGAAAGAGCAATTTTATGAGTTTAAGACTACTGCTCTAAAATCGGAATGGAAAGGTCCTGAAGATGTAGCTTATCTAAACTCAATTCAACAATACAGTTGTCCAACTTGTCATGGTGCAGGGAAAACCACCTGTTCCAAATGTAATGGAAGAAAATTAATTACCTGCTCAAATTGTAAAGGTACAACTATTGATTGCAAAGAATGCAATTCAACAGGTAAAAAGATAATTAAGATTTCTGTAATAGATCAACAGGGTAATAAAAAAACTGTTGAACAACAGATACCTTGTCCTGTTTGTTCAGGAACAAAAAGAGTAGAATGCTATAGGTGTGGTGGTACTGGAAAGATTCCATGTGATTCTTGTCAAGCAGAAGGAGCTAAAACTTGTAAAGAATGTAATGGACATGGAATTCTATTTAAATGGATAGTTCAACCAGTTCCCTTCAAAGCAGAAAAATTAGCAAAACCTGTTATTGTAGCTTCAACTAAGGTTGCAGGATTTGAAAAAGAAATGGGACTTGAAATTCAAAGTGCTATTGAAAGAGTTGAAGGTATAGCAATTAGAGACCCATATAATGAGTTAAATCAACGATTTATTGAACCTAGTCTGGGGTATTTCACAAAAGAGATAGCTAAGATGGTTAATGATACTCAAAAAAGCTGGAAAAATACTGATAAGGATAAGGATTATTCTATTAAAAGGCCAATTTATCTTTTCCCTCTAATCGTACTTGATTGCGAAACTGCGAAAGGAAAGAAGTTTCAAGTCTTTTCAATAGGTTCTGAACGAGGATATTTGGTTTTTGGAAAAATTTAGATTGAATCTTCTTTCAATTTCTTAGCAATTAAGGTGAAATGCTCCTGCAACTTTGAACTTTTTTTTCACAAGTTCATTGAATTTAGTGACTGCATCATCAGATTTTTCAATAATTAGTTCAATATCCCTTGATTTTAGTTCCTTGATTATTTCCTCTGGAACTTCAACTAAACCATATTTGCCTGTTCCGATGATTAGTGTTTCTACCTCTTTTTCTAATACTGTGTTAAGGTCATCTAAGTGAATAGAATGTCCTTTTTTTCTTCTCCAGTTTGTTTCTATATAGTTTCTGAAGATTATTAGATCTGAAGTATAACCTTTACCATTAATTATCATTTTACCAAAACGATATTTCTCGATGATATTCAACAAGCACACCTAAATTTATGATAAATTTATTCCTCTTATTTTTTTCTTTATTGATGGCAAATGAATAAATACTCCTTATACATCTATTTACTGATTAACATCTGGAGTTTTAAAAATGGTAGAATTTTGGGTATGGATAATAATAATTGTTGTTGTCGTATTCATAGGAATCTGGTTTCTTGCTGGATTAAGGGTTGTTCTTGAATACGAGAGAATAGTAGTTTTCCGGTTAGGGAAGTATAAACGGACAATGGGACCTGGCGTCGTATATGTTCTGCCTGTTATTGAAAAAGCGAGAAAAGTGGACCTAAGGATTATCACTCAAGATATCCCAAGACAAGAAGTGATGACACGTGATAATATCCCTGTATTAGCTAATACTGTTGTTTATTTCAAAGTAGAACGCCCTGAAGATGCGGTGATAAAAATTGAAAATTATGTATATGCAGTTAGACAATATACTCAAGCAGCTCTCCGAGACACAATGGGAACAATGGAGCTTGATCAAGTGTTAATTGAGAGAGATAAAATCGCTCAGGATATTAGGAAGATAGTAGATACTGAAACTAATGATTGGGGTATTGATATTAAAGGTATTAAAATACAAGAAATCGAGTTACCTGCTGAAATGAAACGAGCTTTTGCAAAACAAGCTGAAGCAGAACGAGAAAAAAGGGCAGTTATAATCCAATCTGAAGGAGAGTTACAAGCTGCTCAGAATCTAGCTGAAGCTGCAAAGAAACTATCTCAAGAATCTGGTGCACTCCAGCTTAGAACCTTGCAAACAATCAGAGATATAGCACAAGATCCTAGTGAAAAAATAGTAATTTTCATGCCAAGTGATATTACAGAAGTAGCACAAAAACTTGCTAAGAAATAAAAGAGGTGGAAGCAATTGGGTTTAAGAGATTTAAAAAGATATGTCCAGATTGCTTTCAATGGTACAACACAACAAGTTAGAAGAATACTACCTCAGATACCATATGATCCTCGTATAATAATTGAAGCAGGAACCCCTTATATCAAAAGAACAGGAATGAGTGGCGTCAATTTAATAAGAAGAATGTGGAGTGGGCTAGTCGTAGCAGATATCAAAGTAACTGATGGTGCTGCTCAAGAAGTGATGTTTTCTGCAACTGCAGGGGCTAATGCAGCTACTGTAATGGGATCTGCTCCTGTAGAAACTCTTGATTTCTTTGTAAAATTCTGTAAGAGTCACAATATCTATTCGATGATTGACATGCTAGGAGTAAATGATCCTCTTCGTAAAATGCATCCGATGAAAACAAAGCCTGATGTAATTGTGATTCATAAGGGAAGAGATGAAGAAAGCAATAAACAACGTATAATCAGATATAAAGATATAGTAAAAATCAGATCAAAATATGATAGTTTAATATCTGTTGCTGGTGGTTTAACTGAAAATAACGTTAGAAAAGCGTATTTCAATGGTGCTGATATTGCTATTCTCAATATAGTTAGTCCTGATGATCCAAATAATGGATTATCAGACCAAGCGAATTATAGAAATCTAGTCTCTGATATCCTTAATGAAGTAGGTAATTAACCTACTATTCTTTTTTTAACAATCAAAAATAAACTCCTTTCCAACTGGTGCATAGTTAACTTGTTTTTCTCCTAACTTTTTCCTTAAGATCTTATATGCTTTTTTTCCGATGCTGTGGTTGAAGAAGAAGTTTATTTTAGAATAATTATTTTCTATGATTTTTCCTACTTCTAGAATTTTTTCGATTTTTGCTCCAACAAGATGAACACCACCAATCACAGTAATAACTTCATCATCACATATCCTCTCAGCTTTGTTAATAGTATTATCCAATCCTGAATGACAACAACCGCAGATTAAAACCAACCCTTCTTTTGTTTTTAATATGAGTGACGTATCATCTACTAGATTATCATGTATCCAATTACCATTCACATAGTGAACAAAATGCCTAGATATATTTTGAAAATTAGTTCTTTCTTCTATAGCTATCTCTCCAGTTGTAACTAATCTCGATGTAATCTCAATTGGTTCTGTACTTAGAATGAATTTAATCTTCTTCTTCATATCTGTCTTTATTGGGTAGAATCCTGCATTCCATAAGCGTAATTTACCAAGATGAGCTCGTTTTGGTTCTAATACATTAGTATGTGCGAAAACAGGAATAACCATCTCTTTTGTTCTCTCTTTCAGAAATGCGTTCATACCTCTAACATGGTCAGAGTGCCCATGTGAAAGAACTATCTTATTAATTGAATCAGGATTAACATTTAATATTTTCATGTTTTTTATGAGAACTTTACCAATCAAACCAAGATCATATAAAATGTGATTTTTACCTTCTTGAATATAAAAGGATACACCATGACTAAAGCTGGATAAAATCCCTGGATTGGTTATTCTGTCATGAATAGTTATAATTGAAACTTTCATCTGATTACTCAAACTTTCTCTAAGCTCTTTATATATAATAAATTTGCTGAGAAAATGGGAAAATGCTATATATTTATTTGCGAAACAGTATTTGATAATATGAAAGCTTTTATCTCTGTGGATTTAGAAGGAATGCCTTATGTGGTCATTCCTGGTCATTTAAATCTTAATGGATCTCTTTATGAAGAAGCAAGAAAGATAGCTACAAAAATTACACTTTTTGTTACTGAGGAACTTCATAAAAATAGTTTTGAAAAAATAATTGTTGCTGATAGTCACGGACCAATGGTCAATCTTTTAGTAGAAGATTTACCGGAGTGTGTAGAGATAATTAGAGGAGGATTGCGGCCAACTAGCATGGTTGCAGGAGCACAAGGATGTGATGTGGGAATTTTTCTCGGATATCATGCCAAAGCAAGAACTCTGCAATCAACTTTTGATCATACTTATAGTGGAAGCAGTGTGAACAAACTTACTCTAAATAATATGGAGGTTTCTGAATATCTTTTGAATGCATACACAATAGGAGAATTTGGAATACCTCCCATTCTAGTAGCTGGTGAAAAACAATTAATTGAAGATGATGTCAAAACAAAGACTCCTTGGGTTGAAACTGTTGCTTTAAAAGAATCATTTAGCAGATTAGCAGCAAAAAGTCCAAGTATGAAATTTATTGAAAAGGAACTTCGAGAAGCAACTAATAAAGCAATAATTAATATGAATGAAGATAAAGTGGAACGGTTAATTATTCAACATCCAGTACATGTTCAATTAACTCTTAGAGACACCCATCAAGCAGATGCTGTAGAATATTTGCCTTTTGTAGAACGAAAAGATGCAGTAACAATTGAGTATATAGCAAAAAATATGACAGAAGCTTACAAATCTTTTCAAGCAATTATGTTCATTTCCTCAGCAGCTTCTTCTATGCTTCAAAATCTCGGTTAATCTTTTTTTTTCTTTTTCTTCTTAAAATTGTAGAGAAGTTATTATATACCCGAACTAAGTTTGATTAGAAATTCCTTGGCCATAATTTTTTTAATGAGCATTGGAATAGTAGCCCAGAGATTTACAAAATATTTGTATGAGGTTCCAAATTGGGCAAGAGAAAAGTACCAACCTTGTTTTTTATTGCTATTCTCGTTGTCTCCATTATTACCTTAGATATTGTAAGACAAGCTCAATTTAGAGGAGATAAAAATGAAATTGTTCTAAATATTCTTTATACAAGTGAGAAGAAAGGATGGATTAACTCAATCTCACCTGATTTTCCTGATTGGTTTGCTAATCGTAATCCTGGAATGGATGTAAGATTGGTATTTGAAGTTCAGGGTACTCGTACTTCTATGTTGTCTATATTGTCTGGAGAAAGTAAACCTGTAATTTGGAGTCCTGCAGCTTCTGTTTGGGTGCCTTTATTTGATTGGTCGTGGCAAAAGAAATTTGGTAACCACATTTTTGATGAAAGCCAAGTAAAATCCTTAGTTGCATCACCAATTATTTTGGGAACGTGGCAGAGTTATAGAGATGAAAATAATCTAACAAAGTGGACTGACTTGTATGATCTAGCTGAAACTGAATTAAAACTAGCACATACTTCAGCACAAGAGTCAAATTCTGGTTACATGGCTGTTCTTCTCGAAATTACTGCTGCAAGTGGGAAAACTCCTGATCAAATATCTATGACAGACTTACAAAATTCTACTATACAAAATTGGATGAAGAAGGTTGAATCAACAGCTGTTTTATATGGAACTTCTACAGGTTTTCTCGCTAAACAAGCAGTTCAGCTTGGTCCTTCTGGGATTAATGTAATGATTTTATACGAGAATCTAATAATTGAAACTGCAAAAGATGGGGAAGCTTTTGCAAAGTGGGGAGATAATCTTGTAGCTGTGTATCCCGAAGAAGGAACACTTTGGAGTGATCATCCAATTGTTAGATTGAATGCTTCTTGGGTGACTCCAGAACAACAGTATGCAGCTCAAGAATTTGAGACTTATTTATTAAGTAAGGAAATTCAAAAACTCTCTATTCCTTATGGATTTAGACCAGGAAATGAATCAATTTTAAATGATACAGATATCGTCGCAGAGATGGAATCTGTATTCAAACCAGAAAACGGAGTTAGTCTTAACATAACGATCCCAAGATTTACTGTACCAACTGATGGAGAAGTTTTAGATAGAATACCTGATGTCTGGCTTAAAACTCGAGCATTAGAACTTGAGAAAGATGAAGATGTTTCCTATTGGCAATTAGGTTATAAGCCATTTACTCTTATTCCAATAATGTTTGGGACTCTAGTTGTTATCATTGTTTTGCGGAGGAAAAGGAGGGAGAGATAATGGTCTTAGGTGAAGAAAAACCCAAGTTTGATTTCGAACTAAAAATGAGAACATCTTTGTTGAGAACAGAAAAATGGCTCTCTAAAAAAAATGTTCTTTCAATTGGTAAAGTGCTTACAGTTAGTATATTCGTTCTCCTTGTCTTAGGACCTATCTTCTATCTTCTATTACAGATAATTCTAAGCTGGAAGGATATTAAAGCAACTGTATTTAATGATCCAATACTTGGAAATGAAGCATTTTTGATGATGCTGAGATCAATAGGTTTGTCATTAAAAGTTGCTGCAATTGTTACAGTTTTTGATATAATTATAGGAATACCCATAGCTTGGATTTTAGCAAGATATCAGTTTAGAGGAAAAAATATTCTGGATACTCTAGTAGATATACCCATGTCAGTACCTACTAGCGCATTAGGTTTTTCTATTTATCTGTTTTGGGGAACTAATAATGGGATTTCACGTTTATTTAATTCTGAAGTAGGGCTTGTATCACAAGGTACATTACTCATCATATTAGCTCATGTAGCTTTCACATTCCCTTATGTTACAAGATCAATTAGAGGTATTATAGAAGATTTAGATTTAAACTTAGAAAAAGCTGCCAGAACTTTAGGTGCACCTCCATTTACAGTCGCTAGAATGATCTCTTTACCTTTGGTTAAAGAGGGTCTACTAGCTGGTATCGTACTTGCATTTACTAGGTCACTCGGAGAAACAGGTGCAACATTAATTGTAAGTGGTGTCTATCAAACTGCACCTGTTGTTATTGTCAGTTGGATGAAAGGATTGAAAATTCCCACAACAGCATTTCTAGCCTTTATATTAATTATAATCAGTTTAGCTCTGTTAGCTTTTGTTCGTTTATTTGCTAGAAAAGTAGGTCTTCCTTGGAGAAAAGTCTTTCCAAAATTCGAGAGAAAATTGAGCTCAAAACCAGTTAAATACACTCGTGATGGCATTTCGTTATTTCTATTCTTTATTATAGTGTTTATCCCAGCATTATTTGTGATAATATTTCTCTTTCAATGGTGGGGAGGATCACCATTCTCAGGAGATCCTCAGGCTGGAATGATTTATCAAGTATTTCAAGCACCAGACCAGAAGATTACTGAAATTACGCATGCTCTTATAACTTCAGTTGAGATAGCTCTTATTGTTACTATTGTTAACCTACTTATTGCTACTCCGATGGCGTTTTTTATTTCTAAAATGAGAAACAAGAAATTAAAAGGATTCATGGATATACTGATAGATATACCACTTGTTATACCTAGTTCTGCCTTAGGTTTTAGCATCTTTTTCTTGTGGGGCTCAAATGGTATGCATATCTTATCTCCAGGATTTATGATGATAATCGTAGCTCACATCTCATTTACGTACTCATATTGTGTACGTCCTCTAATAGGGTCTTTTGATGCTATTCCAACGATGTATGACGAGGCTGCTGTAGCTTTTGGAGCATCGAAAGTTACTGCGTTTAGAAAAGTAACTTTACCATTTTTGAAAAGTGGTATATTGGCAGCAGCAATAATGACATTTACAAGATCTATGAGTGAAACAGGAGCAACAATAATTTGTATGGGTGTTGAACGAACAATACCTGTTCTTCTAGTTGATTTCTTTGAGTCATCAACCTTTCCAGCAGCAGCATTTGCATCGACAATTTTAATCTTAATCTCATTCCTGTTATTGCTTCTATTACGATTCGTCACAAGGAGGCAAAAAAATGAGTGATATTAGATTTCAACATGTAACCAAGGTTTTTGGAAAGAAAGTTGAAGCAGTTAAAGATCTAAGTTTTATTATTAAAGATGGAGAATATGTGTCACTTATTGGTCCTTCAGGATGTGGAAAAACCACCACGTTACGATTGCTTGCAGGAACAATCTTACCTACAGAAGGACAAATCTTCTTTGATGATAAACCAATGGAAGACGTTCGAATACAAGATCGAAACATAGGTTTTGTCTTCCAACACTTTGCTATCTTTCCACATATGACAGTAAGGGAAAACATAGGTTATAGTCCAACTGTAAGAGGAAAAAGTAAGAATGAGATTGAGCACCAAGTAGAGAGTGCACTTAAATCAGTTCAATTAAGTGATAAAGCTGATCTTTATCCTCTTTCTCTCTCTGCTCCTGATTGGCAAAAAACTGCACTTGCACGCGTTTTAGCATCGGAAGCAAGAATACTTCTTCTAGATGAACCTTTAGGAGCATTAGACCAGAAAATACGCGAGGAATTTCAAGTTTTTCTGCGGAATCTGGTGAAAAAAGAAAAGCTCACAGCAGTTCATGTTACACATGATCAAGCTGAAGCATTAACGATAAGTGATAAAGTAGCTGTAATGAACAAAGGGAAACTCATACAACTGGGTTCCCCATCTGATTTAGTATACAATCCTAACCATATTTTCACCTCTTTCTTTGTTGGTGAATCTGATTTCTTAATAGGCATAGTAGTGGATGATAAACAAAAAGAAGCAGAAGTAAAAATAGGACAATCTGTTATTCGAACACATAATACTGGAATATCGAAAGGGAAAAGAGTAGCTGTAGCAGTTAGAAGAGAGTTTTTCCAAATAGAGAAGATCATAAATGGTAAGCAATTAGACAACTCTATAAAAGGTACAATTATAGAAGATCAATTTCTGGGTATTCTTCGTAGAGTTAGAATATTATTAGAAAATCAGCAAATTATAGAAGCAAAAATTCATGCTAAACATCCAATATACTTTGAAGAAAAAGAACCAGTAAGAATAAGGATTGATCCAACAGCAAGTAGATGCTTTGAATATCCTAAAGATGGTATTGCTTCAGCATTGGAGATGTGATAAAATGGTCAAAGTCGAATTGAAAGATGTAACAAAGTACTATGGAAAGATACGAGGAGTTGAAAACATTAATCTTTCAATTAAAGATGGCGAATACCTGGCTGTTTTAGGAGCAACGGGTGCAGGAAAAACCACCACGATGTATCTTTTGGCAGGCTTATTATCTCCATCATCAGGATCAATACTGTTTGATGATAAAGATGTTACTGATATGCCAGCAGAAGACAGAGAAGTGGGTTTCGTTTTTGAAGAATACAACCTTTTCCCAAGAATGATAGTTGAAGATAATGTTCTTTTTGGTCCAATTGTAAAAGATCTTGACCTAACAGAATCTAAACAAGTTGCTAAAGAATTATTCGATCTTCTTAATATTATGGGAAAAGAAAAAAATTATCCAGATGAAATAAGTGGAGGGCAGAAGCAAAGAGTCGCACTAGCGCGTGCTATTCTCTCTAACGCCAAATTACTGGTTATGGATGATCCATTAAGAGCATTAGACGCTAAGATTAGGGAGATATTACAAATAGAACTGCGCAAACTCGTAAAAGATCTTGGTTTAACTTGTATTCATGCAACACATGATACTCACGAAGCGATGAGAGTAGCAGACAGAATAGCGGTATTTAGGAATGGAAAAATCATCCAAATTGGTTCTCCTGAAGAGGTATATAATCATCCTCAGTCTTTGTATGTAACAGATTTTCTAGGAGAAAGCACTTCAATCGAAGGTACAATTAAGAAAAAGAAAAATGAATCTTATCTACTCACTAATAGTGGTTTAGAGTTGAAAATAGAAACTAATTTGAAAGATAATCAAGCTGCTATAGCCCTTGTTCCATCAGAACTTTTGGACGTGTTTGATATGAAAGAAAGAGCTAGACTAAATTATGATAATATAATAGAAGGAAAAATTCTCCATTCAAAATGTGTTGGAGAATTTAATGAAGTCGAAATAATAATAAAGGATATCAAATTCAAAGCCAAGGATTTGATTGGTAAGGACATCCCATTAAAAGTGGGAACAAAAGTTTTAGTTGCAACAGATAAGGATGATTACCGTGTGTTTCAAAAAGAGGAGGATAATGAATTATGAGAATTAGTAAAAAAACAAGGAAAATTAATAAACAAACTTCTGTAAATAAAGCTATAGATTCCTTTGAAGAGGTGATTTAGAATGAGCACTAAAGAACTTAAACAATGGTTAAGCAAGAGGAGAGAATCAAAAATTCTCAAACGAATACGTGATCACCTGATTTATGTTGATAGTTGTATTGTCAAAGGAAAAGATTTCTATAAATTCTGGATAGCTAAAGATGAAGAAGCTTCGAATAACATGTATGAAATTATACACCAAGAAGAAAAAACTGCAGATAGTGTGGAAGCAGAAATCATAGATATGCTTTCAGAGGGTACAACTCCAGAATATGTACGTACTGATTTGATGAATTTTATTAGACTAGCTGATAGAGCTGCAGGAAATGCAAAACGAGGAGTAAAGAATCTACTTCTGCTCATTAACCATAAGTTCCCTAAAGGAGTTAACGATATAATAGGTAAAATTTTTGACTTACTTGCTGAGCAAATTGATGCATTCATAAAAGTTTTTGATTCGATGTTCAAAGTTGAACATCCTAAACTATTGGAATTAATATCAAAAGTTGATAAGTATGAGTCAGAAATAGATAAGTTATATGCTGACTTAAAATACGAAATAGCATACAATTCGGGAGATGTACCTGCAGGAGCATTGATCATTCTAGATCATGCAATAAAAGATTTAGAAGATGTTTCTGATCTGGTTGAAGATTGTGCAGATCTGGTGCGAAGTATTGTATTATTGTAAAACAGTATAAATTAGGAAAAATGAGAAGTTAAATCTCATTAGATATAACTGCTATTTATGGTTTTTACGGGACCACCACACTCAGGACATTCTCTTTCTGCATCAAGAACTTCATATCCGCAATACTCGCAGAATCGTGGTTTTTTAGCTCCTGAAGGTTTATATCCTGGTGCATATGGACCGATTTTTGATAGTTTAAAGCTCTGTAGCGAACTCATCATCTTACCTTTTCTCTTGAAAATCATTATTAATAAAGTTGGTAGTATAACTATCGGAACGTATCCTATAGAACCCCAGAGAATATACAAACCACGCCACATTATGTCAAGATCAGTTGGAATATCACCAAAAATACCAGAAAATATAAAATAAAACGCAGTAATAAATCCTGCAATCAGGATAAGTATCTCAATTATAAATATAATCTTAAATGGACCTTTTTTCTCTTTTTTAGTTTCAGTACTCATCTTGATATTTTCTTTTTCAAATAAGTTAATAAAGTTTGAGATGAAATCCGTTGAAAACCTAAATTTATCTTCTAAGGTTGATTTTGCATCATTTTTATAAGTGTATGAGTATAGTTCAACTCTCAAGGTGAGAAAATGCTAGTTAAGAAGAAATTGCTTAGACTATTTCTATTAATTTTCTTTGTTTCTGTTCTTACTTTCAGAACAAATAACTATTTTAGAGTTAATTCTTATAATGATCCCATACAGATTCTTGTCATAGTTGATGATGATTATGGTGCTAATGTCTTTCCTATTATTCAGCAGTTCGAGGATTTTGGATGGAATGTTACTGTTGCTGGACTTAAAAAAACATTAACTTCTTGTCTCTTTATTGATTATGACACAATGGAAACTGAAGTTATACTAACTGATATCTCGGATGTTACGGTTTTTGATGCTTTGAGTGTTTTACCCGGAAATTCCCATGTAAACTTACTCGCTAATCAGACGGCTCTAGATTTAATAAAAGCTGCAGATGAAGCTAATCTTGTTATTAGTGGTTGGTGTAAAGCTGTAAGAGTTCTTGCTTATGCAGATGTACTTGATGGGCATAATGTTACAGGACATGCTAATTTCATTAGCGACTATGAGGCAGCTGGTGCAACATATGTTGGTGATGATGTATTACCAGTAATCGATGATAATATAGTTACAAGTGTACGAAGTACTTATTATAGAAATCAGATCTGTAATGCAATTGGTAAAGCGATAGGAGTCTTTGAATCTAATGTTCCAATTTTAAACGATATTACTGTAACTTTTGATTCAACAAATCACAAATTAATCACATTGGCATTTGATGTCTCTGATGAGTCCATCCTTCTCTATGTTAAGATAAAAGCATTTGAAGTGAATACAACAACTGGAGAACGATTGTCTCCTTTATACTCTTCTTATTACCAAGTTTTAAATAATCACGAACCAGGGATCTGTAGCTGTACGTTTGATATGAAGATTGGTTCATATGAAGTGGATTTTGAGGTTTCTGACATCTATTATAATGTATTCTCCATACAAAATTGTACTTTTGTAGAGGTATTGGATGAAGTAACAGAAACAGAGTGGAATATGTTTTTGGCAATCAGTTTGCCAATGTTGTGTGTTATAGCATTGATTTATAAAAAAAGAAGATAAGTAGTTCCTTGTGAACTATATTATTTTCATTTTTTTTCCTACATGTTCAAAAATATGTATAGCGTCATCTACAATTTCAGGCGACATTGTAGCAATATAGGAAGTTCTTATTAGCGCTCTTCCTTTAGGAGTTGCTGGATATACCACTGGATTGGAGAATATACCTAAAGGTTTGTAGTTAAATAATTCTTTAAAGAATTTCATGGTTTTTCTCGCTTCACCTACAATCAGCGGAATTATGGCTGTACTAGAGTCACCAACATTATAACCGATATCATGAAGATTTTCTCTCATATTGTGAGAAATGGATAAAACATGTTTTCTAAGGGATTCATCTTTCTCAATAATATCTAAAACTGCTAAAACTGTGGCGCAATTTGCAGGTGGGGGACTAGCTGAGAAAATAAAAGCTCTTGCTCTATGTCTTATCCAATTACATATCGCTTCATTTGCTGCCACATACCCTCCTATGGTTGCAAAACTCTTCGAAAAAGTTCCCATACTAATGCCTACTTTATCTACCAAATTAAAATGAGCTGCAGTTCCTCTACCATGAGGACCCATTACACCAACAGAATGGGCATCATCAAGATAGATTCCAGCGTCATAATCTTCTGCTAAATCAACCATTTCTTTAAGTTTTACAATATCCCCCTCCATAGAGAAGACTCCATCTGAGACAATTAATCCTTTACCTTTTGGAATCTCTTTCAGACATCTTTCTAAATCCGTCATGTCATTATGGTTATAGATCCTTTTATTGGTTTTATCCATTTTACCTAATCTTATGCCATCAATTATAGAGGCATGATTTTGTTGATCAGAAAGAACCCATTCATCTTTTTCTGAAAGCATAGCAGAAATGGCACCTAAATTAGCTTGCATTCCAGTCGAAAAGACAACACAATCTTCTGTTCCAAAAAACTTGGCTAATCTTTCTTCCAGTTCAACATGAATTTCCATAGTACCATTAAGTAATCGAGAACCAGTTGATCCTACTCCATATTCTTCTATAGCTTTTTGTGCTGCTTCCTTAACTTTAGGATGGGAAGTCATCCCCAAATAATTATTACTTCCCAGCATGATTACTTCGTTAGTATCCATTTGTACTACTGGATTTTGTTCTCCAGAAATTTTGTGAAAATACGGATAGATACCTGTTTTTTTTACTAGAGTGGGTTCACCAAAACGCAGATATTTATCACATTTTTTATAGAATTGTGCCATTTTCCTTCTCCTACATTTTTTGAAGTGGTACTATATCTGTAATAGTTGTCATTTTTATAGGTATAATATAAGTTTAATCCGGAAACGTTCATGATGAAATTGTCTAAAACTTCTGAAGTCTAAGTATCTCTCTTCTTAGGAACGCCATAGTATATTCTAGCAACAAAACTGTGAATAGTATATGGTAATAATCTCATCAAGATTCCAAAAAACTTGGTATCAGGTCCTCGTGTATATCGCGGTTTTGGTCTTTTAGCTTTAATTGCTCTTAGTACTGATTTTGCTACTTTCTTTGGTTTTGTTCCTTTTTGTTCCGCTTCATACATTATCTGAACAGCTCTTTGAGCATCTGAATCGTTTTCGTAATTATCTGTATATTTTCTGCTAGCATTGAAATCTGTTCTAGTATCTCCTGGTTCTATGAGTGATACTTGAATATTGTCTCTTAACAACTCTATTTTTAGAGCATCAGAGTAAATTGCAAGTGCTGCTTTACTTGCACTATAAATCCCTTGAAAGGGTAATCCTAATCGTCCACCAAATGTTCCAATATTGATGATTCTGCCTTTTCCTTGTTTAATCATAGTAGGAACTACTTCTCTAATCATTCTGTGAGCACCAAAAAAATTGGTATCAAAGACATTTTTAACTTCTTCAATACTTGAATCTTTAATTGCACCACAAAGTCCATAACCTGCATTATTCACTAAAATATCAATTTGACCTTCCTCTTTCAAAACTTCTTGAACACATTTTTTGATAGAAACTTCATCTTGAACATCTAATTGAAGGTTAAGGTAACTTGTCTTTGGAGCACTATCTAGATTCCGAGTCGTACCATAGATTTTGTAACCTTTTTTCATTAATAACTCAGCTATAGCAGTTCCTATACCACCTGAAGCACCGGTTAAAAGGACAATTTTAGGTTTCTGTATGCTCATAATAGAATTATTCTGGCACACTTGATTTTAAACTTTACAGATTCTGAAAATATAATGGCTTAAGTGACAAGTTTTTTAAGTGAATAAAGGATAGATAGTTTGCCTTAGAGGTGACACAAAGTGTGGGATCGCGAAATTAACCACTAAAATTAATAGATTTTTGAATGATTTAGAGAAGAATCCTTGTGTTACCAATTTCAAAAAAATGTTTTCAAATGAATATCTCCTATCCTATTCAACATTGGAGGATTTAATGTGACACATAAGGATTCTGCAAAAATGAAAAAAGATAATCAAGAGAAAAAGAAACTCTTGAGTCTTTTGAAAGATCCAGTTTTCATAAAAATTGAAAAACAAATTCTAGATTTATGGAAAAAACATGACGTTTTTGAGCGTCTTAGAGAACAAAATAAGAATGGAAAACATTTTGTTTTCTATGATGGTCCAATTACAGCAAATAATCCAATGGGTGTTCACCATGCTTGGGGTAGAACCCTCAAAGATGTTTACCAGAGATTTAATGCTATGAATGGAAAACATCAACGTTATCAGAATGGATTTGATTGTCAAGGTTTGTGGCTCGAGGTTGAAGTAGAGAAATCTCTAGGACTGAATTCAAAGAAGGAAATTGTGGAATATGGTCTGGAAAAATTTGCTAAAGATTGCAAAGCTAGAGTAAATTATTTTGCAGAAAAAATTACTAATCAATCTATACGTCTCGGGCAATGGATGGATTGGTCCAATTCATATTTTACCTACGATGATTACAACATCGAACACATATGGTATTTCTTGAAGAAATGTCATGAAAAAGGATGGATTTATAGAGGAGAAAAAGTTCTTCCTTGGTGTTATCGGTGTGGTACTTCTCTCTCAGTTCATGAACAAGCAGATAGTTATCAAGAATTAACACATAAAGCTGTATTCATTAGATTACCTGTAGTAGGGCAAGAGAACACTTACTTTCTTGTATGGACAACAACTCCTTGGACTTTAACTGCGAATGTAGCTCTTGCAGTTAATCCTGACCTTGAATATTTGCTTGTTCAAGAAGAACAAGATAAATATGTCCTAGCTAAAGGTACAGAAGATGTACTAGAAGGAAGATGGGAACACCTAGATAGTTTCCCTGGAAGCTCGTTAATCAATAAACAGTTTGTCGGACCTTTTGAAGAATTATCCCCCCAAAAGAAAATAAAATCCCGTCTTGTTGTTAGTTGGGACGAAGTTACTGATACTGAAGGAACAGGAATAGTTCATATCGCTCCAGGGTGTGGTGCAGAAGATTATGAGTTATCAAAATTATCTGATTTGCCTGTAATTGCTCCTATTGATGAGGAAGCAAGATATACAGAAGAATACGACTATCTTGCTGGATTAAATGTTGAGGAAGCTTTTACAATTATTGTTAAGAAACTTGATTCTAAAGGCTTTCTTTACAAAATAGAAGATTACACTCATAGATATCCTGTTTGTTGGCGGTGTAAAACTGAATTGGTTTTCAAATTAGAGAAAGAATGGTTCATCTCAAGTGAAGAGATACGACCAAAAATGTTAGAAGTAGCACAAGCTGTAACTTGGCAACCTGAACATGTTGGTAAAGCTATGGAAAATTGGTTAACAAATATGGGTGATTGGTGTATAAGTAGAAAACGCTACTGGGGTTTACCTCTTCCCTTCTATTTTTGTGATTGTGGTCATCTGACTATAATTGAATCAAAAGCTGAATTGAAAGATCTTGCAGTTCAACCTTCTCTTGTTGAGCAATTACCTGAATTACATAAACCTTGGATAGATGAAGTACTTATTCATTGTCCTAAATGTCATAATCCTGTTGAAAGAATTAAAGAAGTGGGGGATTGTTGGTTAGATGCAGGTATCATACCTTTCTCAACACTAGCTTATCTTAATGATGAGAATAGATCTTATTGGAAAGAATGGTTTCCAGCTGAATTGGTTTTGGAAATGAAAGAGCAAGTTAGATTATGGTTCTATTCATTATTGTTTATGTCTGTGACTCTAGAAAACCAAGCTCCTTACAAAACTGTTGTTTCATATGCAGAACTAAGAGATAGTATAGGTAACCGTTTTTCTAAATCATCGAAAACTAATGTCGTTTTTGACGAAATAGTAGAAGATTTAGGAGCAGATATATTGCGTTGGTTGTTTAGTTCAATAAATCTAAAATTTGATTTGAATTTTAATAGAGATGAAGGGAAAGAAATCAAAAGAAAATTAATGACTTTCTTTAACATAATCTATTTCCTATTATCTTCTTCCCAAGCTGATAATCTGTCTTTAGGTGAAATAAAAGGACTAACAACTAAGCCAAAAGATAAGCTAATTGATAAATGGATTCTAGCAGAATTGAATAAAGCAGTTGATGAAATAAGAGTTTTCTATGAGAACTATAGTGTAAGAGAAGTCCTTCTAGTTATAGAAAATTTCTTAGAACTTCTTTCAAATTGGTATGTTAGATTAAATAGGAGACGATTCTGGAAGAATGAGTTTGATGGAGATAAACAAGATGCTTATGGAACATTGTATGAATGTGTTTTAGTAATGAGTAAGCTTCTTGCTCCTATTTTGCCTTTTACAACCGATTTCGTATATCAAGCAATAACTTCTGAAGAACAAAAAGAATCTGTTCCGAGCATACATTTGTGCTCATTTCCAGTATCGAAGTTAGACAAAACAGATGTTAAACTTATCAATGATTTCGAACTTGTTAAAAAAGTAGTTTCTATGGCACACACATTGAGAAATAAATCTCAAATAAGAGTTAGGCAACCTTTGAGTACTATTAGCTTGTGGGCAATTAATCCTGAGAACTACACAGTATTTAAACGATTTAAACAGAATATCCTTTCAGAATTGAATGTAAAAGAAATGAAGCTATTATCAAAATTATCTCAAGGATTTCAACTGAAAATAGTTCTTGATTATGAGAAATTAGGACCAAAATATAAGCAAGATCTGAGAAGAATAAATAAAGAAGCTGAAGTTTATAATCAAAAGGATCTAAAAGAACTCTTTGATGACAAGCAGAAACTATTCTTCAAACTAGATGATAAAACAATTGTATTGGAACCTGATGAATATAGCATCTCAATAGAAGACAGAGAAGGTTTTGCTAGTATCGTTGAAGAAAATATTGGTGTAATATTGGACCTAAATCTAACTGATGAACTGATAACTGAAGGTTATGCTAGAGATATAGTTAGAAATATACAAAAAATGAGACAAGACTTAGATTTAGATATTACTGAGAACATTCTTGTAGCTATTAATTTCGAAAAATCTGATGATGACAAACTTCAAAATTTAAAGAAATATAATAGATACATTTCTGAGGAAACTCTAGCTAAAGAACTGAAATTTAGTGCTACTCTCAATAATCCTTTAAAAGAACAAATTCTAGAATTAGAATCTCAAAATCTAAGAATCTCTATTTCTAGAATTTAGTTTTCTATACTTTTTCTGAAAAATAAGATTCCTGCTGTGTGGAAAAGTGAATCTGTAAATGATATCATAGAAATTGATGAAGTGTAGATTGTTTGTTCAGTAAAGGAAAGACAATAAATTATCTAATTAAACTTAAATATTTCAGAAGTAATATTTCTATTATCATGGTTTTATACAAATTAAATGGAATCAAAAAAGAAGGAGTTTATGAGCTTCTTGATGGGAGAAGTGATGAGTTTAATTATATTGTAACAAAGAGAGATGACAAGTATTTTATTCACGCATACAACGAATCAGAGAGGAAATGCTTTGGTCAAATAGAACCAATAGAGGTTGGAGATACATTACTGTGTGAATTAACATTTGAAGAAGAACCTTAATTGAGACAAAAATTTGTAGCTAAATCAGTTTTTATATTGCTTAGCATAATTAGTTCCATTCTGACTGCTGTTTTCTATATCGCTTTTAATAGTAGTTCTGCAAATGGATATGTGGTAGGTATTGTAATCACATCAGTTTTTTCGGGATTGGTATTGCTTTTATGTATATATTATAATGCTAGAACTCCGCATAAACTATCTGTCATAAAACGAAATATATTGATAGCATTTGAAGATTGGTTCAACGATTATCTTTGACCTTTATTAGTTCCTCCGCATTCAGGACATTTTCCAATTGCAGAGTCAGATCCAATAACCACAGTATGAACAATAATATGCCTTTTTCTTGGAAGAAGAAACATACTCTGGATAGTTTTCTGTTGTATATGGAGCATCTTTAGCACTAGAATCCGAAGCATAACTCGTTCGCATTCTTTTTCTACTTCTTGTGCTTGCAATAACAGATCCTATTATCATAAATGTTATCGAAGAACCTAAAACGCCAAAGAATATAGATCCCCCGTAGATGTAAATTCATATCCTTCAAAACCTGAGATGATGGCTGCAATAAAAAATCCAATAGCTGTTAAAAATGCAGATACTTCAATAACTATGACTATAATCAGCAAAATCCTCGAAGGTCTCATTCCTCTCTTTTCAGATGATTTCTGTCTCTTAAACAAACCAACCACTGTTAAATTTGTTAAACACCAATTTATAAGATTTAGCAAATCTAATCATTAAATTGTAAGATAGTCGAGATTAATGATTTTACGAAACTTTAATCGGAGCCCCACATTTAGCACATTCAGTGCTTCTGGCACTATTAGTGTAACCACAGAATTCGCAAAGGGATGTCTTGATATCTGATTCTAGTGGAAAATCTGAAAATGTATAAGTAGTAACCATAGTCTTGTTCTGAAATGAATTACTTTGTTCCCCTTGTTTTCCTTTGATCATACTTATAGCAACTTGTATGAATCCATAAACCATAAAAGAACCAACTAAACCTGCGAAAATTCCCCCACCAATTCTCATTGCTCTAAAACCAACATCGAAATCCTCAGCAACGAAAGAAATAACGAACAGAATTATTACACTTAAGAAAGCAAGTGCTGCTAATATGATTACTCCAGACTTAATTAGTCTTTTTTTTTCAACTGTTTTCAGCTTTTCTTTATAAGAAGTAAACTTAATCATCATTATAGCTTGTTTAATTTTGTTTATAAAATTTAACAAATAACAAATTTATGTTCAGAAGAATTATGGTTAAATTTTAAAGTATAGATGTTTTAGATTTATTAGATTATATTTGTTGGATTGTGATAAAATGTCTGATAAGAAAGTTCTCATTTTCTATGGTACAAGGTATGGTGCTACTGAGGGAGTCGCTGGAAGAATGGCAGAAATTATAAGAGAAAACGGAAATCAAGCAGAAGTATTGAATCTCAAAGATTTGCCAGAAGACAAGATCCCCGATTTTTCCGGATACGATGGAATAATGATAGGTTCAAGTATTAAAATTGGTCAATGGACAAAGGATGTTAAGAACTTTGTTGAAAATTATGCAGATAGATTGAATGCATTCAAAGGAAAATTAGGTTTTTACGTTTGTTCAGGTTACGCTGCAAATCCTGAAACCTATGAGAAAGTGAAAATCGAGTATACAATAGATGCTTGTGAAAAACTAGGAATTAAGAAATTAGATATGTACGATGCTTTTGGTGGATTGATGGACTTTACTGAAACTTCTAGAATGGGCTGGCTAGAAAAACGAATCCTGAAAATGGCTGCTCAAGCAACAACTGGACAAAAAGCTGAAGATGGAACTTATACTGATCTAAGAGATTGGGATAAGATTGAAAAATTCACTTTGGAATTTAACAAGAAACTGTAGAAGAAAAATTGCAGGAAGTTTAGAAGATTATATATTGACCATTGAAGTAGGTAATATCTTTCTTTTCTACCTTCCTATCTTCATGATTGTAATTCCATTCTTTTTGATTTCTTTTTCTTGAGTCTTTTGTTTTTTCGGCCATTTTTTGCACCTAAGTATACAATAGCTGGTCACAAGTTAAGAGACTGGTGAGAGAAAGTGACCAATAGCTGGTCACATACAAAACGAAAAAAGCACCAACTCAATAAAGAAATTCTTTTTCCCACTCTTCAATAACTAAATCGGAGAGGTCTCTAATCATTGAAGCTTGAATTTCATCAAGAATATTGCAAGATTCATCATCACCAATTATGTTATAAATTTTTGTTGTCAAATCTGATAAAAGACTCTTTACAATATCAATCGGAATACCATCTTTCAATTCTTTGATTAATACCACACTAAAACAGCTGGTGTTTTTTAGGTAAATCTCTCTAGTAGAAGTAGATACTTGCTCAGGTTCTCCAACTTGAGTTTCTGTCATAAAATCCCTGATTGCAGTAATTAATCCAGTAAATAATATAGCATCGGATAATTTGTCCTCCTTACTTACTCTGTTATAATAATAAACTGGCAAACCACCAGGGGACATAATATAAAGAGCTGTTATCATCACATTTGTTTT
>CAZJUB010000017.1:33781-41810 GCA_964549075.1 uncultured archaeon
TATTTTTTTTCAAATTCAAGGGATACAGAATTGATGCAATACCTTAATCCTGTTGGTTTAGGACCATCAGTAAATACGTGTCCTAAATGTCCTCCACAATTCTTACAAACTACTTCTGTTCTAACCATTCCAAGAGAGATGTCTTTTTCTTTCTCTATATTCTCTTCTTCTAAAGGTTGGAAGAAACTAGGCCAACCACATCCTGAATCAAATTTTGTGTCAGATTCAAATAGGGGAGTTCCACAAGCAGCACATTTGTAGACTCCCTTTTCCTTAAAATTCCAATATTTGCCAGTAAAAGGTCTTTCTGTTTCTTTTAAACGGAGAACTTTAAATTGTTCTTTAGATAACTGCTTTCTCCATTCTTCTTCAGTTTTGTTTTTATAATCATTCATCAGTATACCGATATCTTCGAAACAATTAAAACTACTGTTCTTACAAAATATTTAATGAGTTCTGAAAATGAGTCTTTTAAGGATTTTAGAAGCGAACTTTTAGCTGATTTAGATGCTCTTGAACTTATACCTGATAATCTTTGGACTAAGATAAGACCTACCTTATACTATATCATCCCTGGAGCAACTGGTGCTGTTCTCGGCTATTGGTTAATGATTAAAGATGAAGCGACATTATGGGAGTATCTTCTCCTTGTTTTAGGTGCATTCTTTTTAGCTTGTGGAGTTATGTTTCTCATAGTTGGATTAATTCAGCTCCCTAGGAATAAAACTAGATATTCTTTTACAAATCAAGGATTCACGATCAAACCTACTTCTGGAGAGAAACAGTTCATATCTTGGAAGGAGATGAAATCTCTAAAAATTGAAGGAGAAAAACAAGGTTACGCGAAAAAAATGAAGTTTACTATTAAAACTAGTAGTGATACTATTGTAATTCCTATTAGAGGGTACTATGAACCTTCTACAAAATCTAGAAATTCAAAACAAATACTTCGCTCAATTTTGAAATACTACAATAGAATGAAGTGAAGAATTTCAACTGTGAAGAATGTATCCTAAGAATTAAAATTGAAATATATTTAGACACTTTCTACCAGTTTTTGTAAGAGCTAATTTTCTGCTACAAGCAGTACTTTATGAATTACCTAAATGGAATGTAACTGATAATATGTCAAAAAATGTTGATGTATATGATGTTATTATCATAGGTTCAGGTGTTGGTGGTTTAACAACTGGACTTACTTTGCAAACATTGAAACCTGATATGAAAACATTGATACTTGAACAACACAATGCTCCCGGTGGTTATATCAGTGGTTTTAAGCAAAAAGGTTATTATTTCGATTCCGGTGCTGAAGGTTTAGTCTTTTGTGGAGAAAATCAGATATTTAAAAGAGCATTAGATGGATTAGGTCTAAATTTAGATCTTCTGAAAATAGATCCTGTTGAAGTCTTATATTATTTAGGTAAAACTATCACAATGTATGCTGATCCAGACAAATATATTGCTGAGTTAAAACAGAACTTCCCTGAAAATGTAGATGAAATTGAAAGATTCTTTGATGTTATTAGAAGAATTAGTCATGATTACAACTCTATTGTAAGAACAGATTTGTATCCCTCCTTCAAAGAATTGGTGAAAATTGTTTTTAAAAGCCAAGCTATGCGAAAGTATGCTACACTGTCATACAAAGATTTTCTTGATAATTTTATCTCTAATAAACAGCTTAAAGATGTATTATCAGTTTTTTCTCTGTGGTTGGGTGTTCCTTCAGATTCAATAAGAGCAGTTTCAGCTGGATCAACATTTTTTGACCCCATATTCAATGGTCTTTTCTACCCTAAAGGAGGAATGTTTTCTTTTGCCGAGAAGCTTGCAAATACTTATGTGGAAAGAGGAGGAGAAATCAGGTACCGAAAGCAGGTCAATAAAATTATAACTAAAGGAGAGAAAGCAATTGGAGTTGAACTTGCTGATGGAACAAAAATTCATACAAAATGGATTGTCTCAAATGCTGATTTGAAAAGGACCATCTTTCAATATGTGGGAAAACAAAAGTTTCCAAATAAATATTTAGAAAAGGTAGCTAAGACAAACCAATCTGTTTCAGGATTTTCTGTTTTCTTAGGTTTGAACAAAGAACTTAATGATTATCCATCTCATATGGCATATAATCTTGAAGCTGACAAGTATATAAGAGACATTCTAAAGGGAACATATGATCCAGAAGCGGTGTTGATTAGAATTCCCACGAGAATTGATCCTAGTATAACAAAGAAAGGAAAATCTTCAGTGATATTACTTTCCATGGCCCCATATGAATGGGAAAATACATGGAATAGTTCTGAAAGGAAAGCATATGTTAAAACCAAGGAAAAATATGCTGATAAGCTAATTAAACTAGCAGAAAATATTATTCCTGATTTATCTAAATATATAGACGTGAAGTTAATTGCTACTCCTTTAACTTTTGAACGTTATTCATTAAATACTCAAGGAGCTTGGTACGGCTCAAGAAAAGATTCTGATAAAATTGGAAAAAAGACACCAATAAAGCGATTAGTTCTAGCAGGAGCTAATACTGCTGGTGCTGGAGTTCCCCCAAATTTCTTTTCTGGAATAAATGCTGCCAAACATATACTGAATAGATTTACTGCAAAAACAAGAATGTTTAGGATTTTAGTTCCAGTAATTAGTGACCTAATATTTAAAGCGAAGAATAGGAAAGCAATATTCGGCTCTTCATAGATCGCGTTAATTGAGAATACTTTGAGATGTCAGGATTTAGAGCTGAAGTAAGCCTTATTAAGAAGATTACATTGTATTTTGTTTGAATGACCTCAGAGGAAAGTTTAAGTGATTTTAAGGAAGATTTGCTTGATGATATAGATTATCTGAGACTTGAGCCAGTAAGTATTAATCAGAGACTTATTCTCTCACTTTTTATGTATCTAGTTGCGATTATTTTTATCGTAACTTTTTCAATTTATCAAATACCGTGGTTATCAATTTTCCTTGTGGTCTCTGCAGGTTTGATTATAATGGGTTCATTCTTGATATATTTTGAATATATCCGTTTATCAGATGATAAGAACATCTATATTTTCAATCTGGATGGATTTAAAATTGAGAAAGTAGATGGAACTACAACATTTATCCCATGGGAAGAAATAACTGACATGGAGATAAAAGGGAGATATGGTCCCCAAAGAAGAAAACGAAGATGTATTATGACTACAAAATCTGGAGAGATTGTACTTGTAGTCAACGGTTTTAATGAAGTAACTTCAAAAATTAAGCATCCAGATACAATCTTACGAGAGATACTGAAATATTATGAAAGAATCAAGAATGCTTAACCATACTCCACATTTTCATCTTTTGGAACAAATTCTGGTGGCCCCCTATAGAATGTAATTAAGAATTTTACCTGACCTCTATGTTGGTGTTCGTGAGCAAAGAAGACATCTAGTAGATCATGGTAAGGTAACATCTGACCCCAAGGAGCTTTTACCTCTCTTATAAAATCCTCTTCACTTAAATTTTCTAGAATATCAAGAGATTTCTTTTCAACAGCAGGATACATTTCTTGTAATTCCTGAAAGGTTACGTGCTCTCGTTCTTCTAATCTGAAGAAAATCTTTCCTACCCACTGTGCAGGAACTCCCATTGGGAGTTGTTCGATTGTATCATCAATACTTTGTTGAATGTATCTAATCTCAGATGATAGCATATGACGAAGTAATTCATCAATAGACCACTGATGTTCAGTTGGTCGTTTTGTGAAGAATTTCTGATCAAAAGAAGTATCAGAGAGGTCTTTCCAGACAGTATCTCTAAAGTCTTGAAGAAGCTTATAGCGCTTTAGATTAAACTCTTGTATTTTCATTATATACACCTTTTTAACTCCTTATTTTAAAGTATGGTTTTTTAAAAATTTCAAGTGAGAGAAATATATAAGAGAAAATATCTTTAATTGCTGTAAAAATATTTCAGATACATTTTTGTTAAATGCTCAAGCTTATAATTCTTCTGTGAGAAATTAAACATAGTTCATGAATTTTAGAGGTAATAGAGTGACACTAAAAACTATTATTGTTTTTGAAACTCACTATGGGTCGACTAAACAAGCAGCGAGTAGAATAGCAAAGATCCTAAAAGAAGACTTTTCACATGAAGTTTTCTTATATAATCTTGCTAAAAATCAAGAACATCCTGATATTAGTTCATTTGACAATGTAATTGTTGGTAGTTGCATTTATAATGGTTCTTGGGTTCCCCATATTGAAAATTTTCTTGCAAACTCGTTTGATGAAAAGAAAATAGCTCTTTTTGTGTGTTCTATGTTTGCAGGAGAAAAAAGCCTTTACAAACATGCATATCGAACTTATCTTGAAAATCTGCTTGAGAAATATCCTCATATTAAACCAATTTCTATGGAAGCGTTTGGAGGACGAGTGCCTAAATACAATTATCTTGATGAATGGGTAACACAGGTGGCAAACAAATTACCGTCTTTTACTACAGATAACAAGGATTTAGCTAAAATAGATGATTGGGCAAGAAAACTAGGAAGTTTGCTGAAGTAAGATTAAAGGATGATTATTAATAAAATCAGATAAACTAAATAGAAATGAATTGTTAAAGAATTAATAGGTAACTGCTTGTCCAAAGACATAAACGACATTTACCTTCTCAATTCTCTTGTTATAATGTTGATAAAACCATTTGTTTTGAGTTTCAGTTTTTGTTTGTTTTACTTTTTCAGCCATTTTTTGCACCTATCCTTACATAGTTCTCTATTTAAAAATAAGTTGCTCACAGAATGTGAACACAAATTGTGACATAAGATGTCTAAAACTCGTTTAATCGAAATTTTACAGAATAATTTCAAATACTTCTTCCTAATATTAGATATTTGTGGTAGATTCATCTTGAATAAGTCATATATCCTAAAACTGATAGTAGACAATAGAGAACGAAAACTGCTTGAATTACTTGATGAGAATAAAACTAAATTTAATTATGAAACGAAACAATTAGAATCAGGAGATATAATTATATCAGAAGATGTAGCGATTGAAAGAAAGACTGGATTGGATTTTATCTCTTCAATAATTGATGGACGACTTTTTCCTCAGCTTATCAGATTACTAGATATTTATGCCTCTCCGATTTTGGTATTAGAATCTTTTAATGATGATATACTAGAAAATACTGGAATGGAATTATCTTCTATATATGGAGCTTTAGCTTATATATCCTACAAGTTAGGAATAGCTATTATCCCTTCAAGAAATTTAGAAGACACTTTAATAATAATTGAAAGAATAGCTTATAGAGAGCAGATAGAAGATGTAAAACCAGTCTTATCTAGAAAAGCTCCAAAAGGTATGACTATTGAAGATAGACGAGCCTTCATGTTAGAAGGTTTAGTGGATACTGGACCAAAAAAATCTCGACTTCTCATCGACAAATTCAATACTCCTTATCAAGTCTTTAAAGCAATAAAAGAGACAGAAATAACTTATACAAAGACTGGTAATCCAAAAGGAATTGAAGGTCCTTTAAAGAATCTTCCAGGATTTGGCTGGAAATTTGTTCAGAAGAATAAAACATTGATAGTAGGAAATTGATTGTTAGTTGAGAAAATTATTTAATCATAACAGACTAGGAGATAATTACTTATCATGGAAATACAACAAGCTTCAGAAACAATGTTCAAAGATTTAAGTTCAAAGAGATTGACTCTTTTAGAATACTTCTTTGAATCTTTTGCTGTAGTTCTGTTCTTAGTTTTACTGCTGGTCACTTTTGCATTAGCGTTTTTTCCGGATTTTAATCTTCTAACAACTGGCTTTTGTGAGTTGCGTCTATTGAGAGAAATTAATGGCGAATCGACTCTCATCTCCTTTATCCTTTTCCAAACAGCTATCTTTCTATTATTCGTATCTTTACTATTGTTCTTTCTTATTCTCAGCACGTTTTTCACTCAAAGAAAGTTGACTAAATATCTTAGTTGGCTAGGAACATTTTTTGGAGTAGCTCAATGTCCAATTAATCTTACTATATTTCTGGAAAGAGGTACATTTGAGTTTCATATGATTTTCGTAATTATAGGACCTATACTTCTCAATTTAGCTGTAATGATTTATACTGCTGTTTATTTTGTTGATAACAGGCTTCCAAAAATAAGTAAATACCTATTTCTTACTCTATCTATTTTAGCCATATGTTTCTCAATAATTATTGGTATAGCTAACTCAATTGGTGGTACTTTCAATGCACAAACTCAAAGATTAGGTAATACAATTTTCAATTATCTTTTGGTGATTGTATTCATTTTACAAGGTTTCGTATTCTATCTGATCATAAAAACAAAAATGAAAAACTCTGAATGAAGAATTTTATTTGGTTTGGTTTATTAAGACGTATGCACAAAGCTACTTAGAAAAGGAAATGCATAACGATAATTACAGATACAGAAACCCAGTTGGAAGCATATTCGCATTTATATTCATGATGATAGGAATAGTAGTGCTAGTTGGGTTTGTTACAGGTGTATTTAGGCATATATTCTGGCCATTCCCATTGATTGGAACATTAATAGGTGTATTTGTACTTGTTGCAATCATATCTTCAATTAGAAGAAGAGCTTATTATAGAGAGGTTGAAAGACAAAAACATATCAGGTATGGTGTTTATCAACCAACTGAGAACCCATATTGGAAGAATCTAGAAGTCCAAAAAGCTCAAGAAAAAGAGCAAGAACAAGAACCTATTGAAAGAGTCGTAAGCAATACTCTCTTTTGCGATTATTGTGGAATGAAATTGACTGAAGAAATGAGCTATTGTACTAATTGCGGTAACAAACTCAATTAGTGCATATTTTTTCTTAATTTTTTAAAAGAAACTTATCAATCATAAGATGTGTTTTTCAGTTATATCTAGTTGTTGTTTTTCTTAATAACGTCTTTTACAAGCCTACGTCTTTTACAAGCCTAAAACTATACAGAATAGCTAAAATTTAATAACTGTTTGTGAATAGTCATAGATATGTTTCAATCAAAAGAAGGTTTCTCAAGGTTAAAGTCCTTAAACATTGCTGTAGGAACCATATTTGTGGTTTTAGCAACTGTTGCAGTAATTGATTCTGCACTTGTTGCAAATGCTATCTTGGTGATATTTGGTGTTTCTTTACTTATTCTTGGTATTGCTAGACTTACGATTGGGATTTACTGGGAAGAACAGACTCCATTGGGGAAAAAATTGAGAATTTTCACTGGAAGTATAATTATCCCAATAGCTATTACTATAATTGCTACAGCATATATAATAAGTTCAACAATTCTTCTTATTTTATTAGCTGCTGCTCTGATCTTAAATGGAATCGTTAGAATAATTATAGCAATAATAAATAAAGACTTTCCAAATTGGTTCAGAATCAGTTTCATAGTAATTGGATTGATAACAATAGCATTTTCAATTGTTACTATTATCTATGCACACTATGGTTATTTTACAATAATTATTCTTTTATCTTTAATATTTATTTTCAGTGGTTTTGCTAGGATTATGTTTGTTGCACTAACAAAACCCTAATTTTTCCACTTTTTCTTAAACAAATTTCATTATATATTCTCTTGTGGAATATTTTCTAAACCAAGCTTAAAAATCAAACTTTTTCCTTGAATCTTTCCAGTATCTTTGAAACCTAAGGATTTGTATAAATTTATGGCTACCTCATTCTCAGGTTCTACATCAAGAAAAATCTTTTTGCAATTGTATCTTTTTTGAAGAAATTTAATTAATTCTTGTGATCCTTTCTTTCCTAAACCCTTTCCTTGATGTTGTTCTCCTATCATATATCTGGCGATCCAGATTTCTCCATCTTCAGGATTCTTACCAAAAGCAGTAAATCCTACCATCTGGTCATTTTCATAAATACCATACCATGCTAAGAATGTTTGAAATTTAGATTGTGCAATAGATAATTCATTCGAAGCAACAAAAGTTTCTTGTTCTTTTTTAACTTTTAATTTCACTGCATCAACCCAATTTTCTGCAGTTA